>CAZPTW010000178.1:0-6387 GCA_964589235.1 uncultured Smithella sp.
ACTCTCTGACGATACGATGTGATGTCCTTGAGGTGTCCGGCCCAAAGCGTCGCGCCCTCATGATCGAAGAACCGTCCGCCCGCTTCCGCCCAGATATACGAGCCTCCCTTTTTTTGCAGACGAAATGGGACCTGGCCGGATAGAAACGCCATGATATCCCATCCCGCGGATGTCCGATCCTCCGCGTGAATCAGCTCGACAAACGATCGGCCGATGAAATCTCCGACGCTTTCTCCGCCCAGCTGCCGAACGAAAAAATCATTGACCCAATGAAAGACATCGGCTGACAGCACAAAAAGCCCGATGGCCGCCCCTTCGGCAAGTGCTCGATAATTCTCGAAGAACGTCTTATTTCCCTCCCCGGTTTTCCTTCCATCGCGCCGACTGGAAGGCGTCAAGATTTCATTCCATAAAAAGTTTTTTGACCTATCGGACATCGTGATCCTCCCGTCTGCGGCTCTGTATTGACATGGATGAGACAATGGTTGCATACTATGAAAAATGGGCCAAGTCAAAGCCGCCCCCGGCAGAACGGAAAACGCTTTTCAAACAGCATCTTTTCTTTTGACGATGATTCTGCTATGACCGCTGCGCATGGCAAATCGGGAATCTCACATCATCGATACCGCCTTTATTCTGGGAGCGGGACTGGGTACGAGACTTCGGCCTCTGACTGAGCGCCTCCCCAAACCGCTTTTGCCTGTGGCCGGCCGGCCGATCATCACCTATGCCATGGAACACCTCAAAGGCATCGGTGTCCGCCGCTTCATCATCAACACACACCACTTGGCGGACCGTTATGCGCACTTTTTCCCGGAGGGAAGATGGGGGGACATCCCCTTGGTTTTCCGCCATGAACCGATCCTGCTCGACACAGCCGGCGGCCTGAAAAATATTGAAGATTTAATCGCCAAAGACGATCGTATTCTCGTTTACAACGGCGATATCGTCACCGATCTTCCCTTGGCGCCTCTTTTGGAACAACACGCACGCCGAAACACGGAGGTCACGTTGGCGCTTCGATCGCAAGGTCCCTTGCGAAACGTCTGTATTGACTCCGAAGGCTTTATCTGCGATATAAGAGACTTGTTGAATCAGCCGGGCGTCAAGAGATGTCTTTTTGCCGGAATCTATGTTGTCGAGACGTCTTTTCTTCGGCGTTTGACGCCTGGTAAAATCGAATCCATCGTTTTTCCGCTGGTCGAGGCGATCCGGGAAAATCCAAAAACCGTCGGCGGCGCGGTGATCGACGAGGGCCGCTGGTACGATTTGGGAACGACTGAGGAATACATCAGGCTAAGCGAAAAGGGTTTCTGAAAAAGGACTTGAAAACCAGCCTGGCCAACCCCTTCGGAGTCTATGAACACAGAAATACGTGCATTTTTGAACGACCACTTAAGCGCGCTTGACTTTCGCTATGACCCTATCCACAAAGGCGGTTCCGACCGCAGTTTCTATCGCGTCCGTCTCCCCAACGGGCAGACTTTTATTTTCATGCAGTACGGGACCGACGTGGAAGAAAACGCTTACTGGGCGGACATCAACCGCTTTTTGTTCGATCTCGGGATTCCAACGCCGCACATCATCGCTTACGATTCCCGACGTCACCTCCTGCTCATGGAAGACTTAGGGGAGACGGATTTATACGGCCTGAGAACCGAACCCTGGCACCGGCGTCGAACCTATTATCTGAAAGCGCTTTCCGAAATTCACCGGCTGCATCGATTTCCCGCGGGCGATTTGCCGTCGGCCATGAAGCTTTCACCCGGTTATGACCGCGCCTTGTACACCTGGGAGCACCACTATTTCCGGGAGAATTTCATCGAGGCGGTCTGCCGCCTTTCTTTATCCGATACGGTCATTCGCGCGCTGACCGCCGAGTGGTGCGCGCTCACCGACCGCCTGCTGGGCGTGTCTGCCTGCCTGATTCATCGAGATTTCCAGTCGCAAAACATCATGATTAAAAACGATCGTCCGGTTTTCATCGACTTTCAAGGAATGCGGATGGGAAATTTTTTCTATGATCTAGGGTCGCTCATTTGCGATCCTTACGTTGGACTGACCCAAGCGGAAAGAAACGAGCTTGTCGCTTTTTATTACCGGATTCTCGAGCCGGCTTACAGTTTGGATCGCTTCATCGAATATTTCTGGGACGCCGCCGCGCAGAGACTGATGCAGGCGCTCGGAGCCTATGGCTTCTTGGGGCTCAAAAAAGGGAAAACCGACTTTCTGGCTCACACGGAAAACGGCGTCAGAAACCTGATCACCGCGACGGCCCAGTCGGACAACTTCCCGGTTTTAAACGACATCGCCAAAACCTGCCTGGAGCTCTTGACCCAACAAAAGCAATCGTCGCTCGAAGGAAGGCCAACCCTCACGAGAGAGGCATGACGTCTTCCCGCTCGCAGGCCTCACGATGCGGGCCGTTTCCCCATCTCCGGACGAAAACGGGTGAGTCTTCGTCACGGAGCGTCATACCCGCCTTGCCGTTTCGATCTCAAAGCTTTTCGCGCCTTTTCGCAGCGGGATTGATGCTCCCCGGACCGCCAAGACGGCTCGAAATTTCGGCAGGTGGACGGACGACGATCATAGATTTCGCAATAGACAGATCGGCCCGGCGCGCCCCGAAGCGCGATACACCTTTCATCGTGTCGTCCGACCTTGCGCATGGCCCGGCGAAAAGGGTTCAATTTTACGGTTAAATCGACCGGAACGCCGTTTTCGGTGGCATCATCGGCTTCCGCCCAGTAAAACGAGGCGCGAAAAACCACGCAGCAGGCGCCGCAACGGAGGCAAGGGTTGTCTGAATCTTGCCGGTTTTCAAAATCTTTGGACTCTCTCTTCTGCGTCCCCATAAGATCCACTGCAATCCATGGAGGTGTTTGTTTTTTGCCGCCAATATAATCCGACACCCCTTCCAAGGCAAGAAGCCAAATCGTTTTCTCCCCTTTCTCATGTTCTTTTTCCCTTGTCCTCAACGGGCGACCCCTCTTGCTGTTTCTTCAAAATCATTGCAGGAAGCAAGCCGATATGTTAGACACCCCTTTGATTATTTTATTCTTTTGGGAGCACACCATCATCATGAAATACGATCCGATGGCCATTGAAGAGAAATGGCAGAAAAAATGGGAAGAAGAAAAAACCTTTAAAGTCACGGAAGACCCTGACAAAAAGAAGTACTACCTCCTGGAGATGTTCCCCTATCCGTCCGGCAAAATCCACATGGGACATGTCCGTAATTATACCATCGGCGATGTCGTGGCGCGCTACAAGCGCATGAAAGGATTCAATGTCTTGCACCCCATCGGATGGGACGCTTTCGGCATGCCGGCGGAAAACGCCGCCATCGAACATAAAATTCACCCCTCGACATGGACGCATGAAAACATCGCGCACATGAAAAGACAGCTCAAGCGGATGGGTTTCAGTTACGACTGGGACCGCGAAGTCGCCACCTGCGAACCAGAGTATTACCGCTGGGAACAACTCTTTTTCATCTGGATGTTCGAAAAAGGCCTGGCCTATAAAAAGCGTTCCAGCGTGAACTTCTGCGCCAAATGCGACACGGTGCTCGCCAACGAACAGGTCGAAGGGGGGCTTTGTTGGCGTTGCGGCACGGAAGTGACGGAAAAAGTCCTTGATCAGTGGTTTTTCAAAATCACCGCTTACACGGAAGAACTGCTGGAACACTGCGACAAACTGCCCGGATGGCCGGAACGCGTATTGACCATGCAGAAAAACTGGATCGGCAAAAGTTATGGATGTCTGGTGGACTTCCCCATGGCCGAAGGCAAAGGCGTCATCCAGGTTTTCACCACCCGCCAAGACACGCTCTTCGGCGCGACCTTCATGCTGGTGGCGGCCGAACACCCGCTCGTCGCGGAGTTGGCCAAAGGCAAACCCTGTGAAAAAGACGTGCAGGCGTTCGTGGAAAAAGTCAAAAAACAAGACAAGCTCATGCGCACATCCGAGTATTATGAAAAAGAGGGCCTTTTTCTGGACACCTACTGTCTCAATCCGCTCACCGGCTGGAAAATGCCGATTTTCGCCGCCAATTTTGTTTTGGCCGACTATGGCACCGGCTGCGTCATGGCCGTCCCCACGCACGACCAGCGCGATTTCGAATTCGCCAAAAAATACAACCTGCCGTTGGTCGTCGTGATTGAACCCAAGGATAAAAAGCTCGATGCCGCGACGATGACGGAAGCTTATGTCGAGGAAGGCTATTTGATCAACTCCGGCCCCTTCAACGGTATGCTCAATACGCAGGTGCTCGATGCCATCGCCGACCATCTGGAAGCCGAAGGCAAAGGCAGACGCACCATCCAATATCGGCTGCGCGACTGGGGGATTTCGCGTCAGCGATACTGGGGCGCGCCCATTCCGATGATTCTCTGCGATCAGTGCGGCATCGTGCCGGTCCCGGAAAAAGACCTGCCGGTCGTGTTGCCTCAAAACGTCGTCTTCAGCCCGGAAGGGGGGTCGCCGCTTGCGGCGCTGCCGGAGTTCGTCCATACGCATTGTCCGAAATGCGGCGGACCGGCCAAGCGCGAAACCGACACGATGGATACCTTTGTGGAGTCGTCTTGGTATTTCGAGCGTTATTGTTGTCCCCACCACGCGGTCAAGCCGGGCCTCGACCGCAAGGCCATCGATTATTGGATGCCGGTGGATCAGTATATCGGGGGGATCGAACACGCCATCCTGCACCTGCTTTACGCCCGCTTTTACACGAAGGTGCTGCGCGACATGGGCGTGGTCGGTGTCACCGAACCGTTTACCAATCTGCTCACGCAAGGCATGGTCTGCATGGAAACGGTCAAATGCCCCGAACATGGATATCTCTTCCCCGAACAGGGCGAAGGCGGCAAGTGTCATCTCTGCGGCAAAGACGTCATCATCGGCAAGACTGAAAAAATGTCCAAATCCCTGAAGAACGTCGTCGATCCCGATTATTTGGTGAAAACCTACGGCGCCGACACAGCGCGCATCTTCTGCCTGTTCGCGGCCCCCCCCGAAAAAGATCTGGAGTGGAGCGAACAAGGGGTGGAAGGTTCCTTCCGATTTTTGAGCCGTCTGTGGCGGATCTGCGACGACTACGTCGAAGACGTCAAGACGGTCGCGCCGGCCCGAGGGCAACTGGCGCTCGAGGGAGACCTCAAGGCGCTCAGACGGAAAACGCACCAAACCATCGCCAAGGTGACGTTTGACATCGAGGATCGTTTCCATTTCAATACCGCCATCAGCGCCGTCATGGAACTGATCAACATGCTCTACGGCATCAAACGTCCGCAAAAGGAAGACCGACTCGCCTGGTCGGTGATTCGTGAAACGTTGGAAACCGCCCTTCTTCTGCTGGGACCGATCGTCCCACATATCACGGAAGAGCTCTGGCAGATCCTGGGAAATGAAACACCTCTGGCCGACATGCCATGGCCGTCTTTCGATCCCGCCACCGCCAGTGAAGAAGAAATGACCATCGTGATTCAAATCAACGGCAAACTGCGCAGCCGGATCACCGTCGCGGCCGGCGAAACCGAAGAGCGGGTCAAAGCCGCCGCGCTGGCCGATGAGAAAATCCTCTCCTTCCTGGGAAGCGCCAAGATCGTGAAGGTGATCTACGTCCCCAACAAACTTGTGAACATCGTGGCCAAATAAGGAGGATCCATGACAGGGGCCCGTTCCAGGAAAATCCTTTTCGGCTGTGCGTCGCTTTTTCTTTTCGCCGTGGTGATGAGCTGCGGCTATGCTTTTGCTCCACAGGGTGAAAATATCGATCCGTCCATCCGCACCGTTTACGTCGAGCCTTTCAGCAACAAAACCGCCCAGGCGGAACTGGAAAACGACCTGCGCACGGCGTTTATCGACCAAATCCTCCAAAACACCCGCTTCAAAATCGTCTCCGACCCTCATCAAGCGGACGCGCTTTTAAGCGGCGCCGTGCTCCAGTTCAACACCGCGGCGCTTTCCTACCGCAAGACCCTATTGGCCGCGGAGGAGCGGGCGACGGTGACGCTGGAGGTGGTCTTCCGTGAAACCCGAAGCGGTAAAACGATCTGGTCTTCCCGCGTGATCACGGACTCCGTGGATTACAAGCTGGAAGACGATATCAACCTGCTTTCCGCCACCCGAAGGACCGCCTTGACCAAACTCGCGAGGGATACGGCGGAAAAGACCTTGACCCTGATGCTTTCGAATTTTTAAGCGCCGATTCATCTGATGAGACCTGAGACTTTCAAACTGGACCAGTTCACCTTCCGCCATTTGACCGCCGAGGATCCGACGGGGGATATCTCCTTCGGCCGGGAGGCGACCGCCCGGAGGGTCGAGCATCCCGCCTCATTCTTCACGCGATTCCCCTTAGGGTATTTCTTGATGGCAAACGAC
>CAZPTW010000179.1:0-6362 GCA_964589235.1 uncultured Smithella sp.
TGGTCGTCAGAACCACATCATTTGCCGGTCTGAGCCGGGAAAAGGAGAATCCCGTGCCGCCGCCCGATTTATGGATCAACGCCGTGAATTTTACCGCATCGAAAATATCTTCCATGGAATCTCCGATAGGCAGCACAAAACAGGCCGAAAGTTGGCCGAGCTCCCGTCCGGCATTCATCAGCGTAGGAGAATTGGGCAGAAACTCCAACTGCGTCATCATGGTGTAAAACTCATCGGCTAAACGGGGGACGTCATTTTCTTGGCCGAAAATTTTATCGGCTTCGGCGATGGTTTGAGCCACCCGTCGAAACATTTGGCTGGGTGTTTCCAGGACTTTTCCTTCCTTGTCTCGTTTCAGATAGCGTCTTTCCAGCACGGTGATGGCGTTCTTGGTTAAGTCGGGAACGATGGGGGGGTGTGGTTTTTTTTCCATTGACGGTCAACTCCTTCGCGTGAAAAGCATCCTTAGACCTGAAATGAATACTACATATTGTATGATTGGCTCCATTAAACACAACATCTAGACCTTGTCAATAGTCGGCGGAAATTATTTTGCAACATGGAAAAAAGGCGCGTGGTTGGAGGTGAAGAAAGCCGGCGTCCGCCTCAGAATCGCGGCGACCGCCGGATGCCGTTTAACGGTTTTATCGAGAAATATCCGAACATTTTGTCTTTGCCAGTCTTGCGGGTGCCGGAAAGTCCGGTAAAGAGACAGGTCGCCTTCGTAAAAGTCGCCACTGGCAAGCGTCCGGGCGTCCGGGCTCAGGGCCGGCAGATTGAAAATGGCCAGGTTCAGATACGTGAGGTATTCGGAATTTTTGATGACAAAATCAAGTGTACGCAAGGCGGATACTTCATTTTCGGGGGGGGTCCCGAAAAGAAAATAGCCGTAAACGGCGATGCCGGCCGCATGGAGGTTGCTAAGCGCGACCGCGACATCTTTCAAATCGATCCCTTTGTTGAGATTGTCGAGCACGTGCTGGTCGCCCGATTCGATGCCCAGTTGCAGCATAACGCAACCGCTTTCTTTCAATGCTCGGCAAAAGTCCAAATCGGTCAGATGCCGCGTGACGCGCGCAAATCCATACCAGGGAACGCCCGGCGGCCTGTTGATGAGCGCGCCCAAGAGCGCCGGGGCCAGCGAGCTGTCCACAAAATGAAACAGCGAGGGCCGGCACAAAGTCGCAAGATTCTGTAATTCCGTGGTCACCTGCCCCGAAGAAATAGTCCTGTAGGGATTGGCTTCGGCGCTTTCCGGGCAGAAGGCGCAGCGGCGCCACCAGCAGCCTCGTGCCACACTGTAAGGGAGCGCAAAACCCGGGGAAAGGTAGGCGTTGGGGGTAAAAAGGGCGTAATCGACAGATGGCGACAGAGAGCGTTCCTTTACCCCGGCAAGCTCAAGAAGTCTGTCTTCGCCCGGGCCACAGACGACTTCATCGATCAGTCCTTTAAACCAATCGTTTCTTCCCGTGATTCTTATCCATGAGGTGGCAAGCGACCCGCCCAAAAGAATTTTCTGTCCGGGTGCTGTTTTTCGAATAAAACCGATCATGGCGAAAGCACAAAGCGCCTGGCTCAGGTAATTCAGCGAAAATCCGATGTAGCCTGGCGAATCGGAAAGCGCCTCGCTCAACCGTTTTTGAAAATACGGGTAGTACGGGTTTTCCTCCGGATGCAAAGCCGCGTAAAACAAATCGTTCGACCGGACGGCGGACAAGCGGCTGTGGGTGAAGTCGGCTAGTGTCAGATGGGTCCCGAAAGGCTGTCCGGATAAGTCCAAAACCCGGTTGGTGTCGGAGACGGCCCGAGAGTATTTATCTATGTTGCTGTAAATATGAATGTTTTTTATTGCAGCAAGATTTTGGGACATATTCCGGCAGGCGCGCCGGTCCCACCGTCCGGTCTGCTCGGTTTGACCCGTCTGGCGCAACAGATAAAGAATCCCTTCCAGATTGGCGTCAATGATCGTGTGCTCAACGTTGTTTGCCCGCAGGCAGGCCGACAAACGCGCGATGCCCACGGGCGGTTCAGACGGCTTGACCTGCGGCGGATGAATTAAAATGATTTTCATAAGCTCATTTCTTCAATAATAATCGACGCGTATTTTGAGGAGGTCAGGTCAATCGGCGATTGACAATGTCATTTACATTTAGGCGGATATTCCGCCATTTTGGAAGCTTTTAATTCACACAATCCAAGAAATAAGCAAAAAGCGTCCCGATCAAGCCAAGGCGACATCCGCTTGCTTTCCGTCTGAACACGACGTGCCCAGGGATCGAGGAGATTATGCATGAAAAATCATTCCACGCAATCAGAAGAAGCCAGAGTCTTCATGAAAGAACGCTTTTTCTTGTCTTAAGACGAAGCTGAGTTTTTGCGGTGGAAGGGTCGCCAAAAGCCGTTTGCGTGGCGCTGGGGTGGACAGATTCAGAACATGATCGAAAGCTAAGATTGTCCCGAACTCCATGCGGATTTGTCCTCATTGTTGGGAAATTCGTTGTTTAGGGGGGCTTTCCGGGAGAAGGTGTATGGCGATCCCGCCGTCGAGACGGACATCCGCCGGAAGATTCTTTTCGCGTCGGACGATTATTTGACACCGACATCAGGATAGCGAACAAGAATTTTGTCATGTATGGGGAGTCGTGAGATGGGTTCAGGACAACGATGAACTGCATGATGTGTATGATGACGAAACCCCTTTTGCGGAGCCCTTTGACGACGCGGCGGAACCTGGAACATGAAGAACGCGGTGACGATTTTGTCGTTTCCGGATGGAAAGCTTCGGGCGGATAAGTATTTTCGCAATGTCGTCGATGACATTTGGGGGAGTCGAAAGGGAAATGGTTTTAAACTGATCGACAACAGATTTTGAAGTCTCCGGAAGAACGGACGGGGGAGACATAGAGTGACGCCCCCCTTTTGTCTTGCGTTTGACGGATTGCTGATTATATTTCCGCCTTGACAGGGCATTCGCTTTACGCAATAGTCCGCAAAGACCGACTTCAACGAAGAGTGAATATTTTGTGAACAATTATCAAAAAATGATTAAACAACGTGAAAGACGTCTGTTAACCGTTTTTGTGTTTTTTTTTATGGCGGCCGCAAGCGCCTTGGCCGCGAACAATTATCCACAATCCACCGGCAGGGCCGTCAATGACTTTGCCCAAGTGATTGATCCGGAGAACAAAGCCAAAATGGAGTCACTTTCACGAGAAATATTACAGAAAACCGGGGCATCAGTCGTCGTGGTGACGGTGAAGACCATCGGGTCAAACGAAGAAGTCAGTCTGTATGTGAATGGTCTTTATAAAGCCTGGGGAATCGGAAGAAAAGGCGAAGACCGAGGTGTGCTGATTTTTCTTGCGGTCAATGAAAGGAAAATTCGTATTGAAACCGGCTACGGTGTGGAGGGTGTTTTGCCCGACGGTTTGGTGGGAGAAATCCTTGATAAATATACCATTCCGCATCTTCGGGCCGGCGAAACAGGAAAAGGTTTGTACAATGCGATGTTTGCCTGCGGCTCCTACCTTGCAAAGGATAGAGGTGTCGAGTTGACCGGCGTTGCCACGCCTTATCGTGCCAAGGGCAATCCGCAAAAACAAGGAATCGGTATCGGGACGGGAATTGTTTTCCTCATCTTGGCGATTTTTCTATTGGGGACAAGAACCGGTCGCGAGATCTTACCTTGGATTCTTCTTCTGTTGATAAGCGGTGGGCGGGGCAGTGGAAGAGACGGAGGATTTGGTGGCGGTTTTGACGGCTTCGGCGGGGGGGCCAGCGGCGGCGGTGGCGCGGGCAGAAGTTTTTGACTTGAAAAGAGGGAAAAATGTTTAGAATACCCGATCAACCTCAAGATATTTTTGTTCCATTGACCCAAGACTACCTGGGTGTATTCGGCCATCAGTTGATATCGCTGACGCTTTACGGTAGCGCAGCGGCTGGTGCCTACGTGAAGGGGCAATCAGATATCAACGTTTTGGTGGTTCTGACGGATGATGGAATGAATCGGTTGGATGGAGCGCTTGGACTGGTTAAAAAATGGAGGAAGAGAAATGTCGCCGTCCCATTGGTCATGACCAAAGAGTTCATTTTTTCCTCGCTGGACGCCTATCCCATTGAATTTCTAAACATGAAAAGTAATTCGATGGTCATTTACGGAGAGCATATTCTCGAGCAGTTGACTTTCAAGCCGGAGGATTTGCGTCTGCAAATTGAGCGAGAGTTGAAATCGAAAGTTCTTTTGCTCCGGGAAGGTTATCTTGGTTCGGAAGGGGCGTCCCGCGAACTTCGAAATCTTATCGGTAGGTCGCTCACGGCGGTTCTATCGATTTTCAATGCACTGATTTACCTGAAGACGGGAAGCACGCCTCGTGATAAACGCGCCACGATCAATGAGATGAGCAGTGCTTTCGGCATCTGTGCCGACGTGTTCTTCAATTGTCTCAAAATAAAGGAGAAAACGGATAAATGGTCCAAATCAGACGTGACGGTTTTGTTTAAGAACTATTTAAAAGAAACGGAAAGAGTAAGTCATCTGGTCGATAATCTGACATCAAAATAACATTGCTGAAGGAGGAAATATGTCGGGAGGAAAGAAAATCGTCATAGTAATAGCGGTGATCGCGATGATTGGAATTGCCCTGTATTCGCTGTTTGCAGGGAATTACAATAAATTTGTACAGATGGATGTCGGCATCAAAGCCGCGTGGTCGCAGGTGGAGAATCAACTGCAGCGCCGCTACGACCTGATTCCCAATTTGGTGGAGACGGTCAAGGGTTACGCCAAGCAGGAAAAGGATGTTCTCGTGGAAGTCACCAACGCGCGCGCCAAAGTCGGTGGTGCGGGAAATGTGCCGGATAAGATTGCGGCGAATAACGAACTATCAAGCGCTTTGAGCCGTCTGATGGTCGTTGTGGAAAGATATCCGGATTTAAAATCCAATCAAAACTTCATGAAACTTCAGGACGAATTGGCCGGGACGGAAAATCGAATCGCGGTGGAAAGGATGCGGTACAACGATGCCGTAAAAATTTACAATCAGGCCATCCGGACTTTCCCCGGAAATCTGATCGCAAACTTGTTTGGCTTTAAAGAGGCGGCTTTCTTTGAAGCCCCCAAAGAGGCTAAGGCTGCCCCTCAGGTTAAATTTTGAATCAAAACATTAAGCGTTGTTTCAAAAGCTCTGAAGTCGCTCATGCGTTTCAGGGCTTTTTTTATGTCTCTCTGAAAGCCAGGTGGATTTTTACCATCACTGATGTGGACGCTTTGCGATAAGAGATTCACTTTGCCGGGAATTATGATTTGTGTTAGAATTCAACCATCATGGACAAGCGAATAAAAAACATCACACTCCAGCAGATGGAAGCGCTGATTCTTTTAGTTGAAGAACGTAGTTTCAGCCGCGCCGCGAAGCGTATGCTATTGACGCAACCAGCTCTCACCAAGAATATTCAAAATATTGAGGATTGTCTCGGGGTTAAGGTCGTCTATCGCAGCAATACCGGTGTGACGCTAACGCCAGAAGGCAAGATTCTTTATGATTACGCCCAGCGCATCGTCCGTCTGCGGCGGGAGGCAGCCGAAAAAATTCAGCAGATTCATGAAAATGCGGGAGGAGATGTTTATGTTGCGGCAAGTACCATTCCCGCCACGTATATTTTACCGCGGGCTTTGAGTGATTTTAAAGACAAACATGGTGATATCCGCGTGTTCATGAAAACAGAAGACAGTCAAGAAGTCATGAACATGGTGCTCGACCGCGAGGTAGAAATCGGTGTCATCGGTAAAAAACCTTACCATGCAAAGTTGCTCGTACAACCACTGTGGTCGGATCGCCTGATTCTGGTGGTACCGAAAGGACATCGCTGGATCAAGCAGAAGGCGGTGGATTTGGAAGATCTGGTTAAAGAACCCTTCGTTCTGCGTGAGAAGGGATCGGCCACACGGGAGGTCTTTGAGACCTACATAAAAGAAAACAAAAGTTTCAGCCTATCTCAGTTCAACGTTTGCGCCGAGTTAGGGAGTTCCGCGGCGGTTGTAGAAGCGGTTTTGGCAGGGCTGGGGGTGTCTGTCCTGTCCATCCATGCTGTATTGCGCGAGCTTGCTTCAAAAATGTTGTTTGAGATTCCAATGTTATCCTGTCGCATCGAAAGACTGTTTCATCTGATTTATCTGAAACAATTCGACCTTCGCCTGCACCATAAAACCTTTGTCGACTTTTTAAGAGAATATAAAGCTGATCGATTGAATTTAAGAAAGTAACTTTGGTGCCGGAGGACGGAGTCGAACCGTCATGACTGCAAGAGTCGGGGGATTTTGAGTCCCCTGCGTCTACCAGTTTCACCACTCCGGCACGGGCGCG
>CAZPTW010000180.1:0-6356 GCA_964589235.1 uncultured Smithella sp.
TCAGGAGGATAACCGGTGATCCAGCATCTTTTTCAGCAGGAGATGGAACAGCTCAAAGAACTGGGAACAGCGTTTGCCAAAGCCCATCCGGCTTTAGCGCCAATGCTGGGCGGTCCGTCGGCGGACCCCGACGTCGAGCGCTTGTTGGAAGGTGTATCTTTTCAAACCGCGCTTCTCCGGCAGAAATTGGATGATGAATTCCCGGAAATCGTCCACGATCTGGCCCGTCTTTTGTGGCCGCACTATTTAAGACCCATCCCGGCCGCAACCACGATCGCTTTCAGCCCCAAGAGCATCATCAAACAACCAGCCATCATCCCCGCCGGAACGGCTCTTTCATCCATGCCGGTCGACGGCACATCCTGCCGGTTTCGCACACGCTACGACGTGGAGGTATCCCCCCTCTCGATCCTGGAGGGGTCCTTCCAACAGCCTTCAGGACAACCGCCGCAAATCCGACTTGTCATGCAACTGGCGGGCTTGACGCTGTCATCCTGGAACATTCGTTCCCTCAGGTTTTTTCTCGCCGATGATTACAACGCCGCATCCGACCTCTATTATTTACTGGTGCGCCGCCTCAAGCGGATCGTTTTTCAGCCGCATGGAAATGGGGGGCGAATGATTCTTCCCTCGGAGCACCTCAAACCAATCGGCTTTTCTCCCGAGACCGCCCTCTTCGAGTATCCCTCGCATGCTTTCGCCGGCTATCGCATTCTTCAGGAATACTTCTACGCGCCTGAAACGTTTTTGTATGTGGATTTGACCGGATGGGACCAATGGATCCATCGCGGCGACGGCGATCGGTTTGAAATCATTTTTGAACTCGACTCACTTTCCATCCCGCCGCCCCGCGTGACCCGACGATCGTTTGTCCTTTTTGCCACACCGGCGGTTAATATCTTCCAGCACGATGCCGATCCGATCTCTCTTGACCACCGCCGCGTCTGGTACCGAATCCGGCCGGCCGGAATGTCGCCCGATGCCTGTCAGATATATACAGTGGATCAAGTCACAGGCTACGTGCAATCAAAAACCCTGGAGAAGCGCTATTCCCCTTTCGATCAATTCCACCCGGACTTCAAGTCCACCCCGACCTATTATACGAGCTATCGGCGATCCCCCTTGAATCAGGGTGTGGATGTCTATTTGGCTGTCGCCTATCCGTCTGTTTCCGGTGGGGACGGATTGGCGCCGGAGACCCTGACGATCTCACTTTCGTGCACCAACGGATTTTTACCCCGAAACCTGCGGATCGGCGATATCTGCCTCCCTGGCAAAGCCTGTCCGGAATATGCCGCGTTTACCAACATCACGCCGCTGACCCCGGCTCTTGTGCCGCCTTTGGGAACGGATTTTCTATGGCGCCTGATCTCACATCTGTCGCTCAACTACCTTTCGCTTATCGATCCCAACCATTTGCGCGCCCTGCTGGATTTGTACGTCTTTCCGGATAGGGACCACGTCCATCGGATGTCGGCCAACAAAAGACGAATCGCCGGAATTGAATCCGTTGAGGACCGGTCGGCCGACCGCCTGTTTCGAGGCGGATTGATCCGTGGCCGCGACATCCGCATGAAACTGCGCAGCGATCATTTTGCCTCCATGGGCGATCTTTTCCTTTTTGGATGCGTAATGGATCAGTTTCTAGGGAGCTATGCCTCCATCAATTCCTTTACCGCTTTACAAATCGAAGATGTTTTGAAAGGAGAGCTTTTTTCATGGCAGGCAAGACTCGGCCACCAGCCTTTGATTTAGCCGAAGACCTGATTGAAAACGGTCCGCGATTTTCGTTTCTGCAGGTTCTAAGACTTTTGCGCCACATGGGACATCTTCCGGAAAACGTCGAAGACCCAAAATCCCACCGCTTGTGTGCCAGGACGGTCTTCATCCGGCCCGAAAATCATCTTGCCTTTCCCGCCTCGGATGTGGCCTGTGTCAAAAAAACAGGCGACGACGCCGACTATTTCACGGTATCCGCTTCATTTCTAGGGCTCTACGGGCCGGCCTCCCCTTTGCCCACCTTCTACACGGAGGATCTCATCGAACAGGAAATGGCTGATGAGACAGCGGCCCGGGATTTCCTCGATATCGTCAACCACCGGCTTTATACGCTTTTTTTCCGCTGTTCCCGGAAGTACCGTCTTTTTTTCCGCGTCTGTGAGGAGCAGGATCGACAAGCCATGGAAACCCTTTTTTGCCTTTTGGGGCTGGGCGAACCTCTCCATCGTGAAAAATTCCCTCTGGCCTATCCCCTGCTTCGGTATATCGGCCTCTTGAGTCAGCATCCCCGCAGCGCATCGGGACTGGAAACGATTCTTTCCGATACCCTAAACGGTCCACCGGTATCTGTGAGCCAGTGCAGGCGGCGAACGGTAAAAATTCCGGACCGGCAACGCTTTTATCTGGGAGTGGCCGGCTGTACCCTCGGAGAAGACGGTGTTTTGGGGGCTCAAATCGAAGATTACACGGGCAAATTTCTCATCAGTGTCGGACCGGTCCGTTTCTCTGTCTTTCAGGATCTTCTCCCAGGACATTGCCTCTGCGGATTGATCGCCTCGATCACCCGATTTTATCTCCAAGATCCCCTTGAATACGATGTGGAATTGATTCTCAAAAAAGGCGAAGCGCAACCCCTTCACCTGGGAGGAAGCACATGCTCGAGACTGGGACTCGACACGTGGATTTTCTCCTGCGACTTCTTGGACGAAGTCCGCGTGCTTTTTCCCTTAAGCGCCCTTGAGCAAGAGATGGAAGCGTCATTTTCTTTGTCGCGCAATACGGTCACGATCTAGAAAGCTCCTTCAGAGAGAAGGCATGAAAATCCTTTGACGCATCCGCGGATGCGCCGGCACGCCGTTCATGATCCGCTTGAATGCCGGCAAGAAACAGCGATCGTTTCCCACACGATCGCCGACGGGCTTTTGAAAAAAAAACGCGTCCCAATGCCCTCGCGATCCGAATTGAATCTCGACCGTCATCAACGTCCCGCGTCATCTTCTTTTCCGAAAACCAGCTCTTCTTGGAGCTTGCCATCTGGGGCAAAGAGCCTCTTTTGTGTCAGTCGACCGTGACAGTAGACGGATTCGGTGCGTCGGCCTTCTTCGTCTATGTCTATCTGGAGACCATCCAGCCGTCCCAGATCGTCGAAGCTCTCTTCTTTCCTGAGCGATCCATCCTCGGCGTACTGAAAGGCTTTACCGACCAAGACGGCTTCTTTCACCTTGCAGGCGGGCTTCGTCTTGACTTCAAAAGACGCCTCGCTTCGCAATTTTCCATTGGGCCAGTAATGCCGCGACGTAAACGACTTTCCATCCCCTTTGCGCAGAGAATGCTCGCGCAAATTTCCATTTGGATCATAGAACTTCTCGACCCAATCGACGCCGTCACGGTATTCCCGCTCGAGGAGCAACCCTCCATTTTCATCATACTCCAAATAGCGGCCGTCTTTCCGGCCGTTGCGAACCGTGTAAGTCCGGCGCAGTTTCCCGTTTGGATAATATTCACGTCCCGCCCCCTCCGGCTTGCCGTCTGTAAAAAACATCTCACACGCCAAGACGCCGTCTCGAGAAAACCCCCGGGCGGGACCGTGAAGCTTTCCGGCCTCATTGAAAACAAAAGACAACAATCGGTCTTCTGCATCATAAAACCAAAGAGAGACGGGAACGCCCTTTTCATAGCGGGCCTCCTCGACGACTTTTCCCGAAGCATCTCGGCACCGCCGAAGCCCGTCAATCATTTTCCCGTCCGGGGCGGACCCCAACGATGCGCATGCCCCCCTGTCTTTAAAAAGGGTCTCCCCCCCCTTGATGACATCGGCGCAGTCGTCCCAGGCCAACAGGGGCATTCCGCTTAAAATCAAGGTCATAACGATCCCGACGCACAATCTCCGATATGCCTGCAACATGATCTTCCTCCCATGAAGGGGTCCCCCAGGCGGACCTCCCCCGCCCGGTTCAGAAATCAAACGTGTCACGGATGCAAGGCTTATAATGATTTTTCGTCGATAAATCAATGCCGAAGGGAAGAACCGTCTAGGTGGCTTTTTCGTTTTGTACCTGTTTTCGGACGCGCCCGAAAACAGGTACAAACGCAAGACGAATCGGACTATTTTAAAAGCGGGATTTTTTGCGTGTGATGCTCCTCGATATCCCCGCCTTGGGAGATCATCGCGATGTCGTCGTTTTTCAGCCCCAGCATCTTCACCAGATCTTCGGCAATGGTCCTCATGGAATCGGACTGGGCGTTGAGCTCTTCGGAGGCGCTGGCCGTTTCTTCGGCATGGGCGGCAATTTGCTGAACCACTTGTTCAATGGAGGACATGGCGTGATTCATCTGCTCGATACCCGCCGCCTGCTCGTTGGAAGCGGCGGCGATTTCTCCCACCAAAGCGGCCGCCTTGTTTGAAAGATCCAAGTTCTGCGCAAAAGTCGATTGGGCCGCGACGGCAAACTCTTTCCCCTGGGTCACGGTTTGAATGGTATTGTCGATCAGCTTCGTCGTTTCTTTGGCAGCATCCGCCGCCCGCATGGCCAGCGCGCGCACTTCGTCCGCCACAACGGCAAAACCCGCACCGGCTTCACCCGCCCGGGCCGCCTCCACAGCGGCGTTGAGCGCCAGCAAATTGGTCTGAAACGCGATTTCATCGATGGTCTTGATGATCCGTCGGGTCGCTCCGCTCGCCCCGGATATGTCTTCTATGGATTTCGACAATCGTTCCATCGCGTCGTTGGCCTGCCGGAGCACCTCGCTTGTGTTCTTCTTCATCAGCTTGTCCGTTTCCGAAGCGTTGAGTGCGTTTTGCTTGATCATCGCGGCCATCTCCGTCAGAGACGACGAGGTCTCCTCGATGGCGCTGGCCTGGTTCGACGCGCCCTCGGAGAGAGACTGGCCGGCAGAGGCCACCTGCCTGGAAGCGTCGGCGACATTGACCGCTCCTTCATTGACGGAAACGGCCACTCTCTGAAGCGGCTTGCGGATCGATTTCCGGATCACAAGCGCCGTGAAGATCAAGGCAATGATGACAACCCCGATCACGATCCCGGCATTGATATCGCGTTGATAGGCGCTGTCCCGCATGAAGTCGTTCAAGCGAACCATCAAGACATTGGTCAAATTCATGTTGATCGCGTCCAGCTCCGACGACAGGGTTTCCCCTTTTTTGACCAACGCCTCGAGCTTTTCCTTTCCATCGGCCTCCCCGGAGAGAATAACCGGCAAGTTCTTTTGTGCCTCTTCCGTATAGGCTTGATGGGCCTTGATCACTTTGTCGATGCTCTCCGTCACGCCTGGTTCTTTCTCTTTTCCCGGAAGCAGCGCGATTTTATCGAGATAATCCTGCACCTCCTCCGCTTTTTCCTTGGCCTTTTTGGCTTTGTCCTGATCCCGCTGCTTGACGCTTTCCAGATAAAGATCGACTTGTTGTTTGAAGTCGTTTTTCGCGGCCAGGCTGTATTTCGATGACGGCAAGGAAAACCGGATGATGTGCCGGATATCCTCCCCCAATCTCATGCTGCTTACGTACCCGATGGCGGTCGCGATGAGAGACCCCACGACCAAAATGCCCACGCAGCACCATATTTTTTGGAAAATACTTAAATTTTTCATATCGATCCTTTCTTTCCTCTTACAAAGTTTCAGAACCGGACGGTCCTGGATCCGTCCGGGAGTCATCCGGATGAAGTGTCTCAAGAGCGAGTTGGGGCGCCGACATCTGCCCCTTTTTCATCCCCAACATGGTCACCAGTTCCTCGACGATCCGCTTCATGGCATCGGACTGGGCATTGAGCTCTTCGGAGGCGCTGGCCGTTTCTTCCGCGTGCGCCGCGATTTGCTGTACCACCGTGTCGATGGACGCCATCGCCTGGTTCATCTGTTCGATCCCCGAGGCCTGTTCACTGGACGCGGCCGCAATTTCGGAGACAAGAGAGGTGGCCTTGTTCGCGAGCTCGACATTCTGATTGAACGCCGCTTGGGTTTCAACAGCGAACGCCTTCCCCTGATTGACATTTTGGATGGTATTGTCGATCAGGGCCGTGGTTTCTTTGGCCGCGTCCGCGGCTCTCATCGCCAGAGAGCGCACTTCGTTGGCGACCACGGCAAAACCGGCCCCCGCCTCACCGGCGCGCGCGGCCTCGACGGCGGCATTGAGCGCCAAGAGGTTCGTTTGAAAGGCGATCTCATCGATGGTTTTGATGATTCTGCGGGTGGCCTCGCTCGCGGCGGCGATGTCTTCGATGGATTTGGACAGCCGACCCATGGCCTCGTTGGCCTGACGCAGGACTTCATGGGTGTTTTTCTTCATCATCTTGTCCGTCTCACCGGCGTTGAGAGCGTTTTGCTTGATCATGGCGGCCATT
>CAZPTW010000181.1:0-1343 GCA_964589235.1 uncultured Smithella sp.
TTGTCTACCCGCATGGTTTTCTGGACGCGCACAGACATGTGCACGACTTGCTCGGCCAGCGGGATCTTGAAGCGCGCTCCCGGCTCGACCACCCGATTAACTTGGCCGAATCGAAGCACGACCGCTCGTTCCCCCGCATCGACACTGAAGTAGGTCGAGATCACGGCAAGAAGAATCCCGAACATCACAACGCCGGCGACCACCGGCTTGACAGGCCATTTCTGTCCATTCATGTCGCTCCTCCTGATGGATGATTTTGACAAAGCCGTCAAAACGAAAAAGGATGTCTCCACTGTAACAGAATCCATGATGAAGTCAATCCTTATCGTGTTCAGGAGCATCCGTCACCGGCTTTCGCGGCCTGCGGTTTGCTTTGACCTATCGGGGAACACATGCTATGTGGATGGTCATCTGTCGTATCGAAGGGGGGTAAAATGTTGAATCGTCTGCCGCATGGGGTCGTGGGGGTTGTGTCTCTGTCCTTGCTCACCTTGAATGTGATTTTTTGGGTGTCTGTCTTGTTTTTCTTTTCCATTTTAAAGTTTTTGCTTCCGATTACGGCCATTCGGCGCCGGATCGACCCCATTCTTTTGTGGATCGCGGAAAACTGGATCGCCGGAAATGTCCGGTGGATGAACTGGACGCAAAAAACCGTCTGGGACGTCAAAGGCGACGTAGATCTCGATTACCGCGGTTGGTATTTGGTGGTTTGCAATCATCAGTCTTGGGCGGATATTTTCGTCCTGCAGAAGCTCTTGAATCGGCGCATCCCGTTGATGAAGTTTTTTTTGAAGCGAGAACTGATTTGGGTGCCGCTGATGGGATTGGCCTGGTGGGCGTTGGACTTCCCGTTTTTGAGACGCCCAAGCGCCGAGCATCTTAAAAAGCATCCCGACCAGCGGGGCAAGGATTTGGAAACAACCCGCAGGGCCTGCCGGAAATTTGAGTTTATCCCCACCAGCGTCATGAACTTTCTGGAAGGAACCCGCTTTACCGAAGCCAAGCACGTCAAGCAGGATAAGCCCTACCGGTATCTCCTGAAACCCAAGGCCGGCGGCATTGCTCTGGCCTTGAGTGTTCTGGGAGATAAATTTCATTCCCTTCTTGACGTGACAATTGTCTACCCACAGGGGATCCCGACGTTTTGGGGCTTTTTGTCCGGACGGGTCAAGAAAGTGATCGTGCGCTTTTCCCGTCTCGAGATCCCCCGCCACTTCTTGCACCGCGATTATGAAAAGGATAAGGCCTTCCAGATGCAATTCCAACAGTGGGTGCAGGCATTATGGGCGGAAAAGGATCGACAAATCGGGTGTCTGTTTGAAGAAGCCGAAGGTGTTTGAACG
>CAZPTW010000181.1:1353-6349 GCA_964589235.1 uncultured Smithella sp.
CATCTGGATTTGTCGAAATTTGGATGTGTCATTCATCGAAAGGGATTCCACTTTCGAGCCAAAGTGGAATCCCTTGGAAGCTGCCTTAGTGTTTGACAAAATCTACCGGTGAGATGGACATTTTAAAGACCCCTGGCGGTTCGCTTGAGAAAACGATCATAAACGGGACATGGCCTTTGGGGGGGATCTTGCCCGCCGCCCCTTTTGGGGCTTTCAAGGCCGCCGTAATGGCGCCAGGTTCTAGATTTTCGAGTTTTTCATCCGTCAAAACGTTGCCGGCGACGGCTTCCATGGAAACGAGTTCCGAGCCTGACGCGTCTTGAAGTTTTGCCGCAATCCTGATGTTGGAAATCGCTTGAGCGCCGACATTCGTCGCGACCCCCTCCACCACCCGCATGCTTTTGCCTGTTGGCTTGTTTTCAACCAAGCGCTGGCGAACATTGATCAGATGAATATTTTTTTCGACGGAACTCAGACTTTTGATGACCCCTCCGACGCCGGGAAGAGATTTCGCGGCGTTCATGAGAAGGCCCGAATACATCCAAGCGGCACCTCCCAAAAGGAGGATCACGAAAAGAATCAAGACGATCATCCGTTTTCCAGCGCCGGGCTTTTTCCCGGCGGAGGTGGGCTGATACAGAACTGCGTCCTGGTCCGGCCCCGGCATGTCCTTTTCAAGTTCAAGCGTCGAGGGCGCTGCCTTTTCTTCTCCAGGGGAAGGTTCTGGTTTGGGACGCTCCTCAAGGACATCCTGCCGAAGCGGCGCCGTCACCCTCGATGGTTTCGATGCGGGAGGCGGCTCAATATCGAGCCTGCCCGAAGAGGGTTTTTCTTTTTGATCCTGAAGCGGCGGCAGAAACGATGATGTGATCGTCTGCTTCTGCTCCGTGTCTTCGAGAGGCCCGGCCGGTTTAGACGGAACACCGGCGGCCTTGGGTTTTTCATGATAGGCCGGACCGACGAAAATGTCTTCGGGCTTGGGCGTCTCCGCAAGCGGTCTTGGCTTGGGCGCTTCATGCGACAAAACGCCGGGCGCCGGTCGGGTTTCCACCAGCTCGATGCGGTCCTGTGCCGGAGCGGATTTTTTGACAACGTGATCGGATGGTTCGTCCGTGCCGGCGAGGGTCGATAAGAAGGCATCAAGTTCTTGCTTTTCTTTCTTTAAATCGAATTGTTCACTTTTGCTGTCCATCTAAAGAGTCCTTCCGTAGCTGTTAGGTTGACATGATGATACGTTTGAACCGATGGCTTCAAATGTTTTCCGCCGGTCTATGGGGTTCTCCGTGTCGCATCTTTTTGTGTTCCGGATCGCGCGCCGGAATCCGAATGATGTCGTTGCAAACGTTACAGATGAAAAGCATGGCCGATCCTTTGATCTCATCTTCTTCAACAATATATTTCTCGCCGCATTCCTCGCAAAATATCACCATTGAACGTTTTTTCCCTTTTCATCGTTGTTTATCGACGGTCCCTCAGGACGCGAATTTCTTCTTTGAGCGCATCGATCTGAACTTGATAAATTCCTTGAATTCTTTCCACCGCGAACCGGACGGCCTCCTCGACAGGCATCGTTTTCATGGCGGCGATAAGCTCGCTTTGGATAGAGGGAGGCACCATCGGACCATCCCCTTCGGCGGCCCGAGTTTCAAATTCTGAATCGACCTTGCCGGGACTGAAAGAAACATCGTCCGCCCGAGCCAGCTCCAGTCGGAACGGTTCGGTCGCGGGCTTTGCCTCAGGCACGACTTTGGTCGGCTCGGCCTCCATGGACGGGATATCGAAAGCCGGCGTCTGAACGGGCACGGCGCTTTCTTGCCTCGGCGGTTCGGCGGCTTCAGTTTCCAAATCGGTGGTTTGAACCCAGTCTCTGTATTTTTTGATGTTATCCAAAAGAATGACATGCTTTTTCGCTTCCGTCATGCCCTCGGTGATCATGACGCTTTCAAGATGATCATACACGGACAAAAGCAAATTGATCGAGTCCTGGTTGGAACTGACCCCTCGAACCCGAATATATCTGCCCAGGAACCGAAGGATTCTCAGGAACCCTTGAATGATGCGGTTGCCTGTGTAAAAGAGATAGAGCTTATTGACTTCTTCATCGAATTGCTCGAGGATGTGATCGCTGATTTCCCACTCAATGGACAAAACGATACTCTTCATGTCTTTCAAAGGGGAATTGTAGATCGATGACATCGGCGCGGCAAATTCTGAAACAATTTCTTCTTTGGCGGCCTTCTTTTCCTGGGGCGGCTCCGCCACGGCCGTCGTTTCCAGTTGAAGATCCGGAACCTCTCGGATGGCGGTTTCCCATCGAGGTTCCAAGGTTTCTCCTTGAGGTTGCTGGGGGGTCATAAAAGGAGCGCTTTGTGCCTCGGCTTTTTCCAGAGAGGGGATGATCGGTGTCGGCGGCGCCTCGGGTTGAAAATCGGCGGCAAAAGCCGTTTGCCTGTCGGAAAGGGGCGTGGGCTTTTCCGAGGGTTTGACGGGACCTGCTTCTTTGTCGTCTTCGCCGAAAATCGCCGAGAAGCGTTTTTCAATTTCGGATATAAAGGCGGATTTGTCCGGGGAAGATATCTTATCCGCAGCCGCTTCGAAATCAGGGGTTTTGACGACCGGGATTTCCCGAATGTCTTCCTTCAAGTCCGCGGCGACATCCGCATGCTCGGGAGCATTGTCGACCTCGGGTTCAGCGACAGGAGGTCTGGCGGTTGACGGCTGGGAAACGTTTGGCTCTTTATCTTTGACTTGCGGTCCGATGTCTTCGCCGAAAAGGGCGTCGAGGCGGCTTTCCACTCCTTGAAGAAACGAGGAATCCTCTTTATTGGCCATGTTTTATTGCTCCTGTTTGAGTTGCTTTTCCAGAGACGACATTGTGTAGTAGATAATTTTTTTCAGCGTCAAGATCACGTTTTGCCCTTCTACGGCGCTGGCTTCAAAAGCTGGCGCTTTCAACTCCGAATTCAGGTCGTTCTCCAGGGTTTCGACATCCAAAATTTCTATGCCCTGTTTGACCAAATCCCTTTTGTTATACTGGATGACCAGAGGAATTTCCCGGATGTTCTTATTGTACAAGGCCAGATTTTCTTCCAGATTACGAATCGAGATGATATTCTTGCTTCGCCGTTCGACGGCCGAGTCCGCCACAAACACCACACCGTCAACCCCTTTTAAAACGAGCCTTCGCGTGGAGTTGTATTTGACTTGGCCCGGCACGGTATACAGCTGGATTTTCACGTCATAGCCGTTGATTTTCCCCATATCGAACGGGAAAAAATCGAAAAAGAGCGTCCGATCGCCCTGTGTCTTGACGGTGACCATCTCCGAGTTGACCTGCGTGCGGCATTTATCATAGATATATTCAAGATTCGTCGTTTTGCCGCAGCGGCCCGGCCCATAATAGACGATCTTGGCTTGAATCACTTTGTCTTTTAAATTGATGAACGCCAATGAGCTCCCCCCTCTTATTCGACACCTTTTTCCGTGGCTTCATGAAATATCATCGCGACACGCACCTTCATTACAATGTTAAAACATCCAACAACTCTTCGACGACCTTCGACATCTTCAGGCGCAGAAAGCCCAAGGAAAGCTGATTGTTGAAAATATTGACCAAAAGCAGTTCCTCGTTGACCTTGCAGAAATAAATGTTTTCCTTTTCCCCTTTATGAAACAAAAGAGAGAACTCGTCTTCTCCCACAATCCTAGCCATGCAGCTCATCGCCCCGAAATTGGCGGCGGCCAAGGCGGCCAGCGAATACAAATCGATGGATTCGTTCCCGTTATTGACAGACGCAATGACATTACCGGCCGTATCGATCAGCATGACGCTTTGAACACCCGATCCAATGAGGTTTTCATTTAACGTATCATGAATTTTATCGAGTTGCTTTTGGCCTAAAATCATATCGAAATTTCCTTTGTCCGGTGCAAAAAATCTGTGATTGCGGGCGTAAACTCGTCACGTCCCCCCCCTGATTCGTTATCTCCCGTTGGACCGCGTATTTCCCCTTCGCCATGCCACAGGAACCAAACCATGGGGTTTTATCGGTCGATATTTCTTTTGACTTAAATTCATGATGTCTTTATATGACTTACGCATTTTTTTCAAGGATGGAACTGGCCACATCCTTCATTCGTTTGACGACCTCTTCTGTGTCTTTGATCTGTCCGGCGCGATTGAGCGAAATCCCCGTCCGTGTGGCGAGCGCCATGCGACCCTTGAGCCCTGCATGTTCCTGCACGATTTCAAAAATACGAATCAACTTTTCTCCCATGTCCTTTTGTCTCCTCCATAAGATTTAAGAAACGACCGCATCCTCAAAAGCGTTGATAATGGCCGGCAAAACGACATTCAATAAAAGCCCCAGCTTGACCAGTTTCTTGTTGATCGTGACGGTCCATTGGAAATCACCAAACGGAATGACCAAAATCGACATGCTTCCGGCGACATCGATATAGTAATAATTCCCCAGCTCCGCCGGATAGGTTTTCAGCGCGTTGCGGATGAGGGCGGTGGCGTCGTTGAGCAATGTCGCTTCGGCGACGTTGGCGTCCTCGGTGGCCAAAAGCACCTGTCCGTCATCCGTCGTGATGATACAGGAAGAGACGAATCCTTCACCCAAATCCTTTTTCAAGATGTCCATGCAGACGTTCAATTTCTGGATGTTCATGGAGGCTCCTTTCCGTGGTTATAGATTCATTTCGTTGTAGGCGCGTATGACTTTCGGCATGATGACGTTCCGGAAGAGGCCCAGTGTGCACTTGGCGCTGTTGAACATCACGCACCATTGGTGCTCGCCGATGATCAGCACCACCAAGAGATGGCGGTTCTTGAGATCCAGCACGTAATGGTCCCCGAGGGCGACTGTGCTGCGGGTTTCAAACGCGTGCTTCATGAACTTGGTCAATCGCAAAAAGGCTTTGGCGGTCTCGGCCGTGGTTTGATGGACCGACAGCACCTTATCCTCATCGATTTTGGAGATGGTCGCGGCCG
>CAZPTW010000182.1:0-6348 GCA_964589235.1 uncultured Smithella sp.
TACCGCCAAAAGCGCGGCACGCGCCTCCTGAATGTCGATCATGGTTTCGATCACGATCAGATCACACCCGCCGTCGAGAAGCCCCCGGATCTGTTCTTTGAAAGCGTCGACGGCATCCTCAAACGCCAAAGGCCCGAAAGGTTCGACAAAAAGCCCGGTCGGGCCGATGTCCCCCGCCACCAGAGTCTTTGCCCCGCAGGCGTTACGGGCAAGCCGGGTCAGCGCCTCGTTGACGGCATAGACGTCGTGTTGGACCCCGTACTGTTTGAGTTTGAATCGGTTGGCACCGAAGGTGCAGGTGTAAACGATATGGGCCCCCGCCTCGGCATAGGCGGCATGCACGCCCTGCAGGACATCGGGATGGTCCAGGCACCAAATTTCCGGGCAGACGCCCGCCGGCAATCCTTTCTTTTGCAGTTCGGTTCCGGTGGCCCCGTCCAAAATGACGACCCGCTTCTGTAAAAGATCTTGAATTCTCTGGCTTTTTCTCATGTCGCCCCCTCGGCGTCCCTTGTAAAATGTGCACTTATACCACCTTTGCTTTGCAAGTGGAATTTTTTTCCAGCGAAAAAAAGGGGGCAAACCGACGTTCAGCCGAACAGACCTCAAGAAAGGTTCGAAGACAAAATCGCCGACGGCGGGATTTCATCGATTCGGTCTTTTGAGGTTCCCGTCGCCTTGGTCCCTATTTTTTCTGTTCGGAGACGGCAAAGTAGCGGCATGGGAGAAAACGGGGTGGCGGGCTGCGGCCATGCGGACAATCATCGACCCCATTTGACCATAGGCGATGCCTGCCGCCTCCGCGGCGCAAGCCATGCTCGCGTCAAAGCTGATATCCGCATTGGGATTGACATCCAACATGTAAAAGGTATTGTCGCGGAACCTCACATCCATGCGGGCGTAATCCCGACAGCCCAAAGCCCCATAGGCCTGGATGCAGACTTTCTCAAGCGCGCGTTTTTCATCGACGGAAAGAGCCGCGGGGAGCCGTGTTTCAATTTTTTCGTAATGGCGGGAACCGGGAATGAATTTGGACTCAAACGTGCAAAGACGGTCCTTCACATCCTTGAAGAAAGAGAAATCCATTTCCGCCGCCGGTAAAACCTCCAGGGTTTCATTGCCCCATACGGAAACGTGAAACTCTCGGCCGTCGATGAAATCCTCCACAATCGCCGGTTGGTGATGGTTTTTCCAAACCAACGGCACGATCTTTGTCAATTCATCCCGATTGAGCACCACCGAATCCCGGGTCATGCCGGCCGAACAGTGCTCGTTCATCGGCTTCACGATGGCCGGAAACGTTGTCCACTCGATCGCTTCGCCCTCGGAAAAAACACGCCAAGCAGGGGTCGGAATCCCCATTTTTTCCAAAACCGTCTTGACACGGAACTTGTCTTGCGCCAGCGCCAGCGCTTCCGAATCCGCGCCTGTGAAAGTAAAGCCGAGCATTTCCAGACGCTTGGCCACCAACCACTCGCTGTGTTCAAGGCCGGGCAAGGCTTCGCACCAATTGAAAATCAGACACTCGGAAGGATCGAAAACGCGCAGATACCCCGCAAGATCGTCATCATAGACGGGAACAAACACTGTCGGATAGCCCACTTCGATCAAGGCATGGCCCAGCCGGTTGGAATAGGCGATCACCTCTTCTTTTTCCGCCTGTGTCCAGTCCGGATCGACATTGTACAACAAGACCACGGGAATATTTTCCGGCACGGTCCACTCCCCCTCGCTTTCGTCGCCATTTTACAAAAACTTAACCCACCCCTAACCGAAAGCCGACCTTGAAACGCCCCTTGATCAGCCATTCCCAAATCGGTTCAGGTCGGCGATCTCTTTGAGGTTACTATACATATTTATTCAATCCATTCAATGATCTTTTCCAATATCGGCCATAAACCTCGGTTTTTTCAACCAGCTTGCGCCTGCCGCGACGCCATTTAAGCTTTCGAAGCAAAATGACGATGTAGACACGAGGGTAAAAAATGATTTGTAGAGCATGCCTCAGACTTTTCTTAGACCCGGCTTTCCGATGGGAAACGCCACCCGTGGGAAAATGCCGGTGATGGACTTGGAATGAAGAACAACCCTGATGTATTGAGATCCCCCGATTCCTTTCACCGTCAGACCGAATGCCCCCCAAAAAATGAGGCTTTTTTTGAGGCCCTGACGAAAAACGCCGGACATATCATCCTCGTCCTCAACAAAAATGCGGCGTTCACTTATGTCAATCCCGCGGTCGAAACCATTTTAGGCTACAGGCCCGAAGAGCTCATTGGAACCAGCGCCTTTCAATATGTCCATCCGCCGGAACTGGAAAAGACTCTTAAAGAATTTGAATATACGCTTTTGACCAACCGAGTGAGAATTCCTTTCACCTTCGGCATTTTACATAAAAACGGAACCCTGAGAATCCTGGAGGGGGGAGGCGTCAATTTGCTTTCGGATCCGGCCGTGAAAGGCATCATCTTGAATCTCCGCGACGCCACAGACCGGATGAAAGCCGAAGCGGAGCTGTCCCAATACCGCAAACATTTAGAAGACTTCGTCGAGAAACGGACCCAAGACATCTCGCGGATCAACGCGCAGTTGATCAAAGAGCTCGATGAGCGCAAAGCCATCGAGCAGGCGCTTTTGGAAAGTGAGGAAAAATACCGTCATTTCATTGAAAACGCCCCGATCGGCGTCGGCATCATCGACCTGTCCGGAAAAGTTCAATACATCAACAAAGAAATTGAAACGGTCATGGGCTGGCGCCGGGAAGACGTCATCGGAAAATACGGGTTCGGTCTTGAATCCTTCGACGAGGAAACAAGACTGAGACTATTGGAGCGCTTCCGGGCCAGACTTGAAGGCGATAAACCGAAGCTTTTCGAAATGTCCATCAAAACCAAGGGCGGAAAAGTCAAGCACGTGCAAGTCATCACGACGATTTTGAAAAAGGGGAACGCCCCCGTCGGGGCGCAAATGGTCTTTGTGGACCTCTCGGAGAGAGAAAAGGCGGAAGCGGAACGAAAGGAACTCTTGGAACGTCTTCACCGGGCGGAAAAAATGGAATCCCTAGGCGCGCTGGCCGGAAGCGTCGCGCATGACTTGAACAACGTGTTGGGGGTTTTGGTCGGCTATACAGAGCTGCTTTTAACCAAAACGGCCGACGGCGACCCCAATCAAAAACATCTCCAAAGCATTCTGCGATCGAGCGAAAAAGCCACCGCAATCATTCAGGATCTGCTGACCCTGGCCCGACGCAATGTCAACGTGACCCAAATCGTCAATCTCAACCAGATCGTCGCCGAGTTTTTCTTGACGCCCGAGTTCGAACGACTGACCGCCCACCATCCGACCGTCACCTTTCAAAGTCAACCGGCATCCGATCTTCTGAATCTCAAAGGATCACCTGTCCATCTGACCAAAACCGTCATGAATCTCCTGTCCAACGCGGCGGAGGCCATCACCGAAAGTGGAAATGTCATTGTCACCACTGAAAATGTTTATCTGCATCGGCCGCTTCCAGGATACCATGACGTCCGGGAAGGCGATTACGTGGTCTTGCGCGTCCAGGATGACGGCCAAGGTATCCGCGCGGAGGACAAAGATAAAATTTTCGAACCTTTTTACACCAAAAAGGTGATGGGGCGAAGCGGCACGGGGCTTGGGCTTGCCGTCGTTTGGGGAACCGTCAAGGATCATCAAGGCTACATCACTGTGGAAAGTCAACCAGGCCAAGGCAGTGTTTTCTGTCTCTATTTCCCGGCCACACGCCAACGGGTGGCCCACCCTCGGCAAAAAGCGCGTTTCGAAACGTTGAAAGGGAATGGACAAAAGGTACTGATCGTCGACGATCTCCCCGAACAGCGAGAGGTCGCCCAAAGTCTGCTTGAAGAGCTGGGCTATCAAGCGGTTACGGCGGAAAGCGGCTTGGATGCCGTCGAGTATCTGAAAAATCATCCGGCCGATATCGTGGTATTGGACATGCTCATGGAACCGGGCATCGACGGGCTGGAAACTTATCGGCGCATGCTCCAGATTCGTCCAGGACAAAAAGCGATCCTCGTCAGTGGTTACAGCGAAACAAAGCAGGTTAAAGAAGCTCTCGCTTTAGGCGCTTGTGAATATCTCCGCAAACCCTACACACTGGAAAAAATCGGCACCGCCCTGCAAAGGGCTCTGGGTCGAGAAGAACCCCATTGACTTATCTTTTTTCAATTCTTATAATAAGCGAAAGAAAAAACCGCTCGGAAACGCCTGTTCCTTCCTTCTCTTCTGAATAAGTTCCCGTCGATCAAAAGCGCGTCGTTTGTCGGATTTTTATAACGTCGTTGAAGATGGGGCATTATGGGTGACGAAGATGGATGCATTGATCACCCGGATCGTCGACATCGAGAAACGCTCGGCCGCAGCCATCGAAAAAGCTCAAGCCGATTCGGCGGCGCGCATTTCAGCGCATCGACTCGCCTGCGATGCCCAAAAAGAAGAAGAACGCAGGCGTATCGAGACCTCGGAAAAGGCCAGATGCGCCCAGACCCTGGAAGACGCCAAACAAAAAATCCAAAATGAAACCGAAAATATCCGCCGGGAGATCGAACGGCGCTTGGCCGCGCCGGGTCTTCAATCCCGGGTGAGAGACGAAATACTCCATCTCCTGCTTAAGGAATGAAAAGCCATGCGCCATTACGCCGATCTGCCCAATCTTCATGCCCGTCTCTACGCCATGCGCAGCCGCCTTTTCTCACGGCGCGACTATGCCATGATGATCCGTGAACAAGACGCCATGCCAGGCGACGTTTCGACCATCCGGGATCTGCCGACCGCCAAAGAGACCCTGTTTGCCTTCGAGATCGCCCCTGTGATCACCTTGGCCCAGGCCTATGAAAAATACACGCCTTTTTTCATCGCCCAACTTCGCCAATATGAAACGGCCAACGCGAGGGTCCTTTTGGCACGGGCGGCCCGACGCCCCGTATCGAGCGTATGGTATGATATCGGGCCTTTCGCCCGTCTGAAAAAGGACCTTTTGGGAAAAGATCTCTCCTTGAGCGAAGTGCAGTCGCTTCTGGCAGACATTTATTCGGACAAAAGCTTCCTGACGCGACCCTCCTTTCGGCAATCCATGATCCGCCTGGATGTCTTAACCGCCCGTCTGCTCTACCATTCAGCGGATTCCCTCGTCGGATCCGACATGCAGGCGTTCAGGACCCTGATGCGCAAACGCATCGCCGTCACGACGATTGTCTGGTCCAACCGGCTCGGCGCGTATTACCGCCTGCCGAACGAAAGAATCCGGGCGTTTCTGAACGACGTTTACGACCTCTATGGCAAAAAAACGTGGTATCGCGTCGGCCTGGAAGAAGACGCCCTCGGAAAGCATCTCGACGAACTGCGCAAGAACACAGGTCGCGAGCCTTCCATTCCCGACATCGAACATGAGCTGGAAACACGCTTTTACACATGGATCGCCTCGATGTTCCATCGGGATTTTCATGCCATCTACTGTGTGGTGTGTTACCTGTGGCTCCTTTTTTATCAAATTCGGAATTTGTTTCGGATTCTGGATGGCAAACGCTTCGGTTTGTCTCCGGATGCGATTCTTGATCAACTGGTGTGTGAGGCGTAAAACGGGCCATGTTTCAAAAGTCGGACATCCGCAAAGTCACGGTCGCTTTTGATAAAAGAATCACCCGGGAGGTTTATCTGGCCCTCGGACGGGCGGGGCTTGTCCATTTGGCGCGGTTCTCGGAAAAAGAAGCACTGGCGGATGCCGGCTTTCAGGCGGAAGAGCCCATTGTTTCAAAAATCATCGCCGACACCTCCTGGGCGCTGGAGGTCCTCGGAATAGACCGTCAACCCAGCGTTTCCGACGTTCACCTGATGAATGCCGCTGAAGATGAAAAGGCCGTCGCCGCGATCCGCAGAAAGATTGAACACGCCCAGAGGCTGATCCATCGCATTCAAGAAGAAGAGGAAACCCTCGCCCGCAATCTCCTTTACGCCCAAGCCGCGGAAAGTCTCGGCCTCGACATGGAGACGCTACGGAAAACCAAACTGCTCAAAGTCGTGTTTGGTACGGTGGAAAACACCGACTGGATCGTGCCGCCCTACGAGCGGTTTTTGATCGCCCGGGCCGGCCATTTCGTTTTCGGCCTGGCCCCATCCGTCTTCGCCGCCGACCTCTTGCAGTTTCTCAAGGAAAAGGGGTTTCAAGACCAATCCGAAAAGTTCCCCGGCCGGTCGGCTTGGTCGCTTCAGAAACGGGCCGACGTTTTGACGCGTCGCCGATCGGCCCTAGACGCCTGGATCCGCCGATGGAGGGAAGAGAAGGGGCCGCTTCTTCGCCGATGGAACGCCGAG
>CAZPTW010000183.1:0-6319 GCA_964589235.1 uncultured Smithella sp.
CCCGAGCGGCTTTGGACCGTCGACACAAAATCGTTTGTCTCCCGCGGAAAAAATTCACCATTCCACGGCTGGTCGCTCAAAGGGCGCGCCGTGTTGACGCTTGTCGGCGGAGAGATCAAATTCGACTTGCTCGTCTCAAAACCATGACCGCCAGAGCAAGTCATAAAACCGAGGCTTTTGTGCTGAAAAGCTTCAGCTACGGAGAATCAGACCTCATTGTCACATTTTTCAGCCGTGATTATGGAAAGGTGAAAGGGATCGCCAAGGGAGCCAAAAGAAGCCAAAAACGTTTTGTCAACGTTTTTGAACCCTTCTCTCTGACAAGCGTCAATTTTACAATAAAAAACCGAGACGCCCTGGCTTTCATCGATGCCTGCGACGTGATTGATCCCTATGCCCCCCTACGCCAGAATCTAGAAAAATCGCTTGTCGCCTCGTATTTCACGGACCTCGTCGATCATTTCAGTCCCGAAGGAAAAGTCAATGAACGACTTTTCGCGCTTTTGGCTGATTTCCTTTCACTGATCGCGCGAGAAAACACGTCTGACGCCATCCTGCGCTTTTTTGAAATACGTCTTTTGAAATACGCAGGCTTTGAGCCAACGCTCGGCGCTTGTATTCGCTGTAAAAGCCCTCTGGCAAACGGCGCGTCTTATTCTTTCTTCGCGAGGGAAGGCGGTATCATTTGTCCTTTTTGCATGCCGTCTGAAGCCCCTGATCTCAAGATTTCCGCGGGGACGATCCGTACCTTGATTCTAGGCAGGGACATGGACATCGAAAAAATCAGAACCGTCATCTTTCCTTCGCCTTTGGCTGCCGAAGCACGCCACATGATGCGCCATTTTATCACCCACGTGCTGGGCAAGGAAATCAAGTCTCTCAACGTGCTTGAACAGGTGCGCAGGTATTGCCTCTGAAATGCTTCTATGAAACGACCAGAACTCCTTGTCCCTGCAGGCAATTTGGAAAAAATGCGCACCGCGTTGCTCTATGGAGCGGACGCGGTTTACGTCGGTGTTTCGGACTTAAGTCTCCGTTCCGAATCGGCCGAAATGACGATTGAAGAACTGGCGTCCGGCATACACGAAGCCCACCTGAACCACGTCAAAGTCTATGCCGCTCTCAATACCTTCGCGCGAAACATCGACCTCGATAGAGTCCGTAATATTCTCCCCCAGCTTTTGGAAAGCCAAGTCGACGCGCTGATTGTCAGCGATCCCGGCTTGATACGTTTGATCCGCGCCTCCGCTCCGCACATTCCTTTGCACCTCAGCACACAATCCAACACCACCAACATCGAAGCCGTCTGTTTTTGGCGGGATCAAGGTGTAAAGCGGATCATTCTGGCTCGCGAATTGTCTCTCGCGGAGGTCGGCGATATTGTCGCTTCGGTGCCTGAAATGGAAATTGAAATCTTTGTGCACGGCGCCATGTGTATGGCCTATTCCGGACGCTGTTATCTTTCCGCCTGGCGCAACCGCCGAAGCGCAAATGAAGGTGATTGTACGCAACCCTGCCGCTGGGAATATATCCTCCACGAATCCACAAGGCCGCATGACCCGCTCGTTCTGGAGGAAGACGAAAGATTCACCTATCTTTTAAGTTCAAAAGATCTATGCCTCATCGAACACTTACCGGAAGTGGCCGCCTGTGGCGTGACGAGTTTAAAAATAGAAGGCAGGATGAAATCCTCCTACTACGTGGCCGTTGTAACCCGGACGTATCGCCAGGCGATTGATGCTTTGTTGTCGAGCGGAAAAGATTACCGTCTCGATCCATCCTGGAAAGAAGAACTGCAAAAAGTATCGCATCGCGGGTACACCACAGGTTTTGCCTTTACGAGTGAAAAAATAACGGAGACCAGCCCATTGGACAAACAAATCCAACATTATGAACCGGCTGGCATTGTTTTAAGCCACGACGACCGTCTCATGCTCATGCGGATCGAGGTCCGCAACCCTTTCACATCCGGCGATGAGTTGGAATTACTCCTCCCCAAAGACACTCGAAAAGTCGATACCGCCCACATGATGGACCCAAACGGAGCCCCCCTCCAACGGGTCCACGCCGGCATGCACGTACATCTTCCTTCCCCCTGCCCCGTCCCGCGGGGAGCGATATTGAGAAAAAAGTCAGGCGCTTTCCACGCCTGATTTTAGAGACTCCCACGAAAAGAAATCCCCCGCGGCCACAGCCGCGGGGGATTTTTGTCTTCCACTGCTTTTTTACCTTCCGGCTTTCAATTACTTCTTGATGATATAGTCAACAGCGGCTTCCACACGACGATTCTTCGCTTTCCCCGCTTTGGTCGCGTTGTCGGCAATGGGTTTTTCAAAACCGAATCCTTGCGCAGTAATGCGCTTGGCGTCGATCCCTTTGGAAACCATGTACTTTTTCACAGCCTCCGCGCGCTTTTGGGAAAGTTTCTTGTTGTATGCCGCGCTACCGACGTTATCGGTGTGACCTTCGATGACGACGTTCAAATCCGGATACTGTTTCATGACATTGACCAAATTGTCCACATCCTTAAAGGAATTCTTCTTGATCACATCTTTGTTCGTGTCAAAAAGGACCCTCAATGTGGTTCTTCCCTTCTCGATGATTTCCGGAGCCGCGGCAGCCTTGGGTTTGACTTCCTGAACGACCGGCGGCGGACAACCGTCTTTATCCACCTTCTGACCTGCGGGTGTTCCAGGACATTTATCCAGATAATCGGGGACACCGTCGTTATCGGAATCCAACGGGCAGCCGTCTTTGTCGACGGCAACTCCCGCAGGCGTTCCGGGGCATTTATCTAATTCGTCCGGTACACCGTCTTTATCGGAATCGACCGGCTCGGGTTTCGCGACAGGCGCGGGCACTGGAGCGGGAGCGGGTTCGGCGACCGGGGCGGGAGCGGGTTTCGCGCCGCCGAAGGCAAAAGTCAGACCAATCGTGGCCAACAGATTGTTGTGCATACTATCGAAAGGAATGATGTGACGAACATCGGCGCGGAGCGCGACATTATCGGACAGGAAATATTTGAAACCTCCACCATAATCCGCCGTTACTTTGTTCGTTCTGTTTTCCGTCGTCAATTCATAGGTTGCCGTATAGTGAATGCCACCTACACCGACCGCCACGAAAGGAACGAAAGCGCCGTTGGGCAAAATGTGGAAAATCCCTTCAATCCCATAAGCATAAGTGTTCATATCCTGCGTCTGGTTTTGGTCGTTGCGGATTTTACCCGGCATCCAAAGCCCATAGCCCTCGACACCGATATATTTTGTAAAATTATAGCCTGCGCGCAATCCCAGCGCGATGGCGGTGTCCATGTTCTCGTTTCCTTCAAATTTATACATGCCTATCGTGGGTGTGACATTGACCGATCCGGCGTTGATTTGCGCGTATGCCGTGGTCGACAAAACAGCAAACATCAGCCCCGCTATAAACACAATTGCTTTTCTCATCTGCCTCTCCTTTCATTACTGAATGATTTAAACCGGCTTTTGAGCCGCTTCTGTCTCCTAATTCATGCTTTTCGATTATGAAAAATCCTACGCAGCTAGAAACTTATAAAACCTAGAAACATGAATGTCAACTTTTTTCCGCTCAATTCAATGTTTCAATGAGCGTTTTCATTCAAACGCAAAGGTTCAGCACTTGACGCACAACGTCTGGAGTCACCTCCTGGTTTTCTCCCAGACGAACCATGCCGTGCATTTCCAGCAACGCAATGACCTTTTCGATATCGATGTCGCCGTGCCCATAATCTCTCAAACGTGTCGGCACCCCCATTTTTTCAAAAAAAAACCTGGTTTTCTCGATCGAGTCACCGATGCGTTCAGCGTCGCTTCCGGTGGTTATCCCCCAAACACGTTGAGCGTATTGCAAAAGCTTTTGACGTTTTCCATCGGAGCGGACGTAAAGCATGGGAGGCACCAAAACCGCCAACGTTTGAGCGTGATCAAGACCATACAGCATGGTCAGCTCATATCCTAAACGGTGGGCCGCCCAATCCTGCGGCACACCTGCACCGATCAAGCCGTTGAGCCCTAACGTCGCGCACCACATCAGATTGGCACGGACATCATAATCTTGCGGGTCGACAAGCGCTTTGGGCCCTTCTTCCAAAAGCAACAGAAAGAGGGCCTCCGACAAGCGATCCTGAATCCTACCTCCGACAGGGTACGTCATATACTGTTCGATGACATGAACAAATGTATCAACAACACCGTTTCCGATCTGACGGGGCGGTAATGTCATCGTTTTTTGGGGATCTAATACCGCAAAGCGGGGGAACAAATGGGGATTCATGATGGCCTGTTTGAACATCAGGGCTTTTCTGGAGATAATGGCCCGGCTGTTGGTCTCCGAGCCGCTTGCGGGAAGAGTCACCACGCAGCCGATCGGCAACGCTTGATGAATATCCGCCCCTTTATTCTCAAGCAATAATGCCCCATCCCCCTTGAAAGGAATGACCGCGGCCATAAACTTGGTTCCATCAATCACCGAACCACCGCCGACCGCCAAAAGATAATCAATTTTCTCCTCCCTGGCTTGTGCCGCGCCTTTCAACAGCATTTCATATTCCGGATTCGGCTCAATACCGCCGAATTCGCTTATCTCGATTCCTTCAAGGGCCGCTTTCACTTCATCGAGCACCCCGTACTTTTTTGCGCTCGCGGTCCCGTAAGTGATCATGACGCGAGCGTTTTTCGGTATCTCATCGGCAATCCGGGCGATCGTGTTTTTTCCGAAAATGACTTTGGTCGGATTTTGAAAAATAAAGTTTTGCATGTCGGTCTCCGGCGGCTATGAGGTTAAGGATGCACAAGATACTTTTATCATTTTATAAATCTTCCTTTTTGTCCCTGTCAACCCCCAAATCCCCCATTGATTCATCCTTGGACGTTTTTCAATTCACCGCCTTCCCATGGGGTTGGGTAGCGTTTGTCTCTTTGCCCTCTTTTTGGCTTTTCTTGACCCAACTGACCTTTCGTGCTAGTTAGCACGCGTTATTTTGCCGTTGCGGATGTCTGTGTCGAATCCATCCTTCCGGCAGTCATCTTAAGGAGGACATCGTGACTTTTCAGGAACTGATCTTTGCGCTCGAAAAATACTGGGATTCGCAAGGGTGCGTGATTCAGCAACCCTATGATCTGGAAGTCGGCGCAGGAACCTTTCATCCCGCCACTTGCTTGAGGGCCCTCGGACCGGAACCATGGAACGTCGCATACGTTCAGCCCTCCCGCCGCCCCACAGACGGCCGGTATGGCGAAAACCCCAACCGGTTGCAACATTATTATCAATATCAGGTCATTATGAAACCATCGCCGGTCAATATCCAGGAACTCTACCTAAACTCACTGAAGAGCTTCGGTATCGACCCTCTCGATCACGACATCCGGTTTGTCGAAGACGATTGGGAATCACCGACTCTGGGGGCATGGGGATTGGGATGGGAAGTTTGGCTTGACGGCATGGAAATATCTCAGTTCACCTATTTTCAGCAAGTCGGCGGGTTCGATTGTCACCCGGTCTGCGCGGAATTGACCTACGGCACCGAACGTATCGCCATGTACCTTCAAGGCGTGGACAATGTCTACGATTTACAATGGACCGATAAAATTAAATACGGGGACGTTCACCACCGCGGGGAGGTGGAATTTTCAACCTACAATTTCGAAGTGGCCGACATTCCCATGTTGCGCAAACTGTTCGACATGTATGAAGAAGCGCTTCGCGTTGCCGAAAAAAACCTGCCTTTACCGGCTTATGATTATTGTCTGAAATGCTCGCATACGTTTAACCTGCTCAACGCCCGAGGCGCAATCAGCGTGGCGGAACGCACAAGCTACATCGGCCGCGTGAGGAATCTGGCGCGCATCAGCGCGGAGCTTTACATGAAGCAGCGCGAGGCGCTGGGTTATCCTCTCTTAAAATGAACATCGTCTTAAAAGATCCAATCAGGATACCTTACGGGAGATACCATGAATCACGAACTTCTATTTGAAATCGGAACGGAAGAAATTCCCGCTGGATTTTTATCCAAAGCGGTGGTGGATATGGAAGAAATCATCCGCAAATCGCTTGCGGAAAAGAGAATTGCGGCGCGAGGCATCCGTTGCCTGGCCACGCCTCGCCGTCTGGTTCTCACCATTGCCGATTTGGCCCCCAAACAAGAAGATCAGACCATCGAAAAACTGGGGCCCGCCAAAAAAGCCGCATTCGACGAGAACGGAAAACCGACCAAGGCCGCCGAGGGTTTCGCCCGCAGCCAGGGATTGGATGTATCTGAACTTCAGATCCTGGTCACCGAAAAAGGCGAATACTTGGG
>CAZPTW010000184.1:0-6311 GCA_964589235.1 uncultured Smithella sp.
CATTGTGACATGAAGACATCCTATAATATTCCCATGCGTACACAGCCTGCATAAATCTCAAAAAGTCGCATTTCTCCGGACCTCCTGTAGCAAAGACGTCCGTCCCATCGATCACCTCCTCAGGTAACCATGCAAAACCGGACATATCATCTGCTCCCGACACATTCCTCACGTGGTTCTTTCCTAAATTCAAAGAACATGATACATTAAAAAAAATCAGCATCGAGATCCGCAGATGATGAAAAAAATGACACGTTTCCAGTCGGTCCCCAAACCAGGCGCCGCCGCGGACCATTTAAATCTTCTCTTAGAGATCGGCCAGCTCGACTGGGTGTTCAAGGACAGCTCGACCATCGACACGCTGCTTGGAAAGATCGTCGTCACGGTGGCCGCACGACTTCAGGCGGATGTGTGCTCTATCTTCATCTATGACGACGTCAAAGACGAGCTGATTTTAAAGGCGAACACCGGGTTGAAAAGAAACGTGGTTGGTCGGATCAGGCTCAAAAGCGGGGAAGGCATTGCCGGATCGGTTTTTCAAACCCAAGAACCGGTGTTGCTTGACGATGGTTTCACACATCCCAAATTCCGTTTTTTTAAAGGCAGCGGCGAGGAGCGCTACAGGTCGTTTTTGTCGGTGCCGATTATCGGCGGGACCGGCCCCCTGGGGGTCATGACGCTTCAGCGCAAAGACATCCATCCGTTTACGGACATCGATCTGAAGACATTGCAAGTCGTGGCTTCCCAATTGGCAACCGTGTTGGAGAACGTCCGCATCATTCAAATGCTGCGCCGCAGCATCCCCGCGGAAACCCTCCGTCCGACCAAAAAGCATCTGGTCTCCGTGTTTCTCAAGGGCAAAGCCGCCTCGCGCGGCTATGCGTACGCCAAGGCTTCGCCGTCGCTGGATATGGAAAGGTTTCAGGAACTCATCCGGAAGCGTTTTGATCGAAAATACCGCCTGGCCGATTTGAAAAATGCTTTAAAGAAAACGGAAACCGAGTTGGAGACCTTGCAGAAAGCGGTGGAGTCGAAACTCAGCGACGCCGCGTCCATGATTTTTACGGCCCATCTTTTGATCCTCAAGGATCGGGGATTTGTCGAAGGGATGGTGTCGCTTGTGCAAAGAAAGAAAAACGCGCCGGAAGCCGTGATTGCCGTTGCTCAGAAATATATTGCCCGCTTTCAGGCCAGTCCGGAACCGTACATCCGGGAAAAAGCGCATGACATTGAAGACCTGGCCGTGCGGATTATTCGCAACCTGGCCGGTAAAGAGGCGAAACTGCCGCCTCTGCGCAACCGGATTGTCCTGGCCCATGACCTGTATCCGTCGGACTTGCTCAAGCTCTCCGCCGAAGGCGTCAAGGGGATTGTGCTTTCCAGCGGCGGTGTCGCCTCACATGTGGCGATTCTGGCCCGTTCCCTGCGGATTCCAATGGTCATCGTCAACGATCCGCGAGCCGCCGATGTCACCGACGGCGACGCCATCCTGATCGACGCGGAATTGGGCAATATTTTCATCAATCCCTCGAAAGATATCCTCCGCGAATTCCGGGATAAGATCGACCAAGCCGCCGCCGTGCAGGTTCAGCCGGTCATGCGTCCCTTGACGACAACCAAAGACGGTGTACGAATTTCGTTGTTGGCCAACGTCAATTTAATCAAGGATCTCGACGCGCTCAAAAAACTTTCCTGCGACGGTATCGGACTGTATCGATCGGAGTTCCCATTCATCATCCGCCAGACGTTTCCCACGGAAGAGGAGCAGTTTTTCGTCTATCAAAAACTCGTCCAAGGGGCACCGGGTGGCGTCATCACCTTCCGCACGCTCGATATCGGCGGCGATAAAATGCCTGGCTATCTGGAGACGGTCCAGGGCGGCAACAACTTTTTGGGACTTCGATCCATCCGCTATTCTCTCAAGAACAAAGACATCTTCATCCAGCAGATACGAGCCATACTACGCGCGGGCGCGTCGTCCAACCTGAGGATCATGTTTCCACTTGTTTGTTCTTTGGAAGAATTTCGGCAGGCCAAAAGCATCGTCTGTCAGTGCATCGAATCGCTTTCCCAGTCAAAGGTTCCATTCTGCGATCATCCAGAGATCGGCATGATGGTGGAGGTGCCGGCCGCCGTTGAAATTATCGAAGACTTTGCCCGTGAGGTTGATTTTTTTTCGATCGGCACCAACGACTTGGTTCAATACATGCTCGCCGTCGATCGGACAAATGAAGCCGTGGGGGAATACTACCTTCCGCATCATCCGGCGGTACTGCGCGCCATCAAGCGCGTGGCCGACGCGGGGCTTTCCTTCGGCAAAGATGTCTCCGTTTGCGGCGATATGGCCAATCAAAAGGAATATCTGAAATTTCTGATCGGTTGCGGCATACGCAAAGTCAGCATGAATACAGTTTATCTGGCGGAAAATCAAAAAGCCATCGCCGACATCGACGCCGCCCAAGCCGCTGAGACGGCCAAACGGCTTTTATCGCTTTGCGATCTGGCCGCCGTCGAAAGGGAGTTGTTCGGCCGGTGATCGGAGCGGTCCGACAACCGAGATGTGAACGGAGAAGAGACAAAGAAATATCGAACCTAAGCGTCTTGCACACCGTCGGGTGTGGACTGTTCGGAGGTGAAAGGAGATGAGCGGATATCGAGGATTCAGACGCGCAGGGATGATCAGCGCTCTCGCCGGCCTTCTTTTAATCGGTGGGCTGCAACCCACATTCGCCCGGCGCCCGCAGGCCGACGGTTTCCAGACTTTTGTCCCCTACCAATATATCGATCCGGCGACGCAAATGCCGGCCTTTCGTCTGTTGATTCCCAAAGGCTGGCTCGTGGAAGGCGCGGTTCAGTGGTCGGAGACGCCGGCGCTTCCGGTCATATCTCGCTTTCGGTTCTATAACCCCAATGGTCTCGAGGAATTGAATTTTTACCCGGCGCATTCTTTTTTTTGGACCAATAATCAAATGACGCTTTCTACGAAACCGCCCGGGTCGCAGATGTTCGGATCGACCGTCGCGAAGCCTCTTGATTTGGAAGCCGCCTTCAAAAGGGTCGTCATTCCCGGCGCCCATCGCAACCCCAAAGGAATGCAGGTGCTTATGACCCAAGACGTTCCCAAACTCGCCCAACTGGCCAAAGGCCAACCCCAGCCGGGTGTGAACGCGCAGGCTCACGCCGGGAAAATGAGGATCGTCTACCAGGAAAACGGCAAGCCCATCGAAGAAGAGTTTTACGCCGCCGTCGCCCAGTTCATCATGGAGATGCCTGCGTCGGGTTATTCCGGCCCGTCGTTTATCAATTACTGGTACATCGATTACGTTTTTTCTTTCCGAGCGGAAAAAGGAAAACTCGATCAAAACGCCGGAATTTTTCAAACCATGATTTATTCCGTGAAACTCAATCCGAAATGGTTCGCCAAGGTTGTCAATGTCAAAGAAATGCTCGCCCAGCAGAACATCCAAAGGACGAAACATATCGGCCGCATCGGGCGGATGATCGCCAAAGCGGGCAGTGATCTGCGTGAAGATCAAATGCGGGAATGGGAAAGGCGGCAAAACGTCTATGACCGCGTCGCGCGGCATCAAAGCGATACCATCCGCGGTGTCGACCGCTATTACGATGAGCGAGCGGGCCGTGAGGTGGAGTTGCCGACGGGCGGCCATGCCTGGGGAAACAACTTGGGGGAATATGTCGTGACCGAAAGCCCAAGTTTCAATCCCAATGAAGTGTCCAATCAACACTGGGAAAGGTTGAAGCCGGTGAAGTGAAAGACGCTTCAGTTTCCCCTCCCAGCCGGAAAGATGATCAGACGCGGATGTTTCAATTTCTCCGCCGCTTCGGTCTCCGCAAGAAAACGGGGAGGCAACTCTCCCCGTTTTCTTGTCCGTAACGGAGGTATCGATGGGGCGTCTACCAGGGTTTTGAAAACTGGAAGATGCGTGCCGCCGCTTTTTCCGCGGGGGTCATGCCGAGATTCGTCATGGCTGCTTCAAACGCGGTGGTGACCCCTTCCACAGTCCATTCATCCGACATCATACCGATTTTGGCCGTATCGAAGTCCGCGTCAAAAACGATGGCCTTGGGGCCACCCGCGGTATTGGTCCATTCTCGCCACTTCGGCAAATAACGATGGTGGTGATGTTTCCCTGCGCCGGGGCGGCACATATCGTCATCATTGGGATTGCCGGTCCAGGCGAAGTTCGCCAGATATTTCATCATAGCGGATTGCAACTGCTTGCGGCCCGATTCATTGGCCGCGACAAACGGATAGCCGAAAAGTCCCTTGTCGGAACCAAAGAAGAAGGGAATTTCCGCGGCATGGCCGGCTCCATAAATGAAGTCGAAGGGGGATGGCCCGGAACCGATCCCACCCCATTTGAACAGGTAGGTATAGACACGGGTCTGAACACCCGCGAGCTCGCGGGCGATGGTGTCCACGTATTTGGCCCTCCAGTTCAGACTTCCATAGTACCCGGTGACCTCGTAGATGTCCCGATCGCGCGGCGTGGGCAGCACATCGTAGAGCGTCATCGGGATATCTTGCTTCAAAACGTTGATCAAGTTGAACCAGGTGTAAGGACCCGACGGAACCCCCAATGGTTTGACGTAGGCCGCATAAAGCGGCATGAAGGATTTGCTTTCATATTCGTTGCTGCCTAGAATGAGGGGCATTTTGTTATAACGGCCCGACCGAATGGCCCCTATCCAGCCACCTGCCGGTAAAAGGGTCCCATCCTCGAAAGCCGAAAAAGTCGGGACAGAGCCATATTTGAGCATCGCCAGGAAAAAGTCACCCGCGGCGGCGGCCCGCAGATAGGCTCCCAAGGTGCCGTCGTTTTCCATCGCCAGGCGGCGTGCGACGGCAGTGGAAGCGTCTATGTTCTCTTTGTACCGGATGAGCTTTTCGATGATGTCATTGGCCTGGGCTCGACCCGCCGTCGTGCTGACAGGCGCCATGCCGCCGCTTTGTGACATGGCTTTATGGAAAAGTCCTCGGCCCAAGGGCGACATGACCAGGTTCATGGTGTTGTGCGCACCTGCGGATTCGCCCGTGACCAACACATTACGCGGGTTGCCGCCAAAAGCGTCGATGTTGTCGCGAATCCACCTCAGCGCCTGGGCGTGATCCAAGGTTCCGAAATTGCCGGAATCGGTAAGCACATCCGCGCCCGCGGTTTGGATCGCCGGATGATAGAGCCATCCCAGAGGCCCCAGACGATACTGAATCACGACGACTACGACATCCGAGCGATCGGCCAAGACCGATCCATCGTACTGCATGGCGGAACCGAAATTGTTGGATCCTCCATGAATCCACACATAAACGGGCAGCCTTTCGTGGCGGAAAGCGTGTCGGGCCGGCCGGTAAATATCCAGGTAAAGGCAGTCTTCACTGCTTTCTGCATCCACCGTACCGGTTCGAATCCACTCGTCGGTCGTTTTGAGCTGAGTACATTTTCTTGCAGGTTGGGTTGCGTCACGAATCCCCTGCCAACGGGAGGGAGGAATGGGGGCTTTCCACCGCAGGTCATCGACCGGCGGCTTGGCATAAGGGACGCCTCTCCAGATCAGGACGTCACCCGAAACATACCCTTTCAACAAACCGTAATCCGTTTTGACAATCGGGTTGATATGGTCGGCCAGAGCAATCGCCGTCCACAAGGATGATAAACAAAGTATGGACGCCAAAACCCGTAAAAGAGGCATGAATGTCTTTCGATCCTTCATAAGTCTTTGTCCTCCTTATTGTCGGTGTTGAAAACGAGAAAACTTCGCCGGGCCCATTTTGGCCGGCTCCTCTGCGCGTTTAGGGAAGGCAATCCTCAAAGCAGGTTGGGGGGTGAAAAATATCCGATTTCAATCCCAGGCGGCGCGGGACGAAAAAAGCCTCCGGAAAGTGATCACGGCCTCCGGAGGCGTTCAAGGGTAAATTTAAGCGGACACCATGAGGCCATATGAAGTCCTTCTGCCGTCAAAGAAACACGTCGGTCCCCAAAGGGGTATGGTTCATTTGGTGCAGGGCTAGCACATCGGCAACACGGAGTCAAGACCGCGATGGAGGCGATGTTCAAACCGAACCCCGCAAGACGAGGTTTTGAGGTCATCGGTGACAATCAATAGGGACAAACGAGGGTCAATGTCGGTTCGACCCTTTGGGATTCATTGTTTGTCTTTTTTTTTCAGGATCGGTTTTTGACGTCGGGGATCTTTCATTCCTCCAAAGATTTGATGATCAAATAGGCCGTGGCGGTATTGGTCGCCAAAGGGACGTTATGGACATCGCAGATGCGCATCAACATGAAAAT
>CAZPTW010000185.1:0-6310 GCA_964589235.1 uncultured Smithella sp.
TTGCAATCCGCCTTGATCGGCGTGGGATTGAGTTTGAGATGGAGATTGGCCACCCCCAAACAGTTGGGGCCGAGAAACCGGATGCCGTGACGGCGGGCGATGGCTTCCAGTTCCTTCTGTAACGCAGCCCCCTCCGAACCCGCCTCGCGGAAGCCGCCTGAAACAACAATGGCGCTGCGGATGCCTTTTTTCCCGCAATCGTCGAGTGTCCGACAAACGATTTCCGTGGGCAGCACGATGACGGCCAAATCGGGAATTTCCGGCACATCCAAAATGCTCGGATAGGCGGGAAGGCCGCGGACTTCTTTCTCCACCGGGTGAACCGGAAAGATTTTCCCCTCATACCCCAGCGCCTGAAGTGACGATAACATAATCGAGCCCATCCGCATGAACGTGTTGGACGCGCCGAAAAAGGCGATGCTTTTCGGATTGACAATCGGATAGAGAGGACTTTCGGAAATGGAACGAATCATTTTTTTCACCTGCCTTAAAAGTATGATCTTTCTATATCAGGACTGTCTCTCGACACCCATGGAAGTGTTTTGGTTTGCAAAAACTCCCCCACGACGTCGGCGTCCCATACGTCACAAAACGGGCAATTCCCGTTGCTTTTCTTTTTGGGCCTGTTCCTCGAGAATGATTTCAAGCGCCATGCGGGCGGCCTTTCCAACCAGCGTGGAGCATCCTTCCGGCATTCCCGCGGCCAGCGCCGCTTTCATGTCTTCCATGTCGTAGAGATTAAAGAAGCGACCGAACTGCTTGACCTGGAGATCATGGCAACGGCAGCCGGAAAACTCGCGCACAAATGCTTCGTGAAATTTCTTGGCCAGGAGCAGACCCTTGAGTTGCTTGCCCATTTTCGCCAGGTCTTCTTTTTTGCGGCCGAAAAAGTAGCTGATGGCCATCGTGCCGCCGGAAAGCGCACCGCAGTGGCCGTCACCTGTGAGTCCCACGCCGTCGGCAAACCCCGTGGCGGCGCGAACAACGTTTTCATCGTCCACGCCCAGGACTTCGAAGATGGCGCTAAGCGAACATTGCGCGCAGTTCCCGCCGCGAAGCTCGTAGGCTTTCGCCCGCTTGTAAACTTCTTCGAGCATTTCTTCTTTGTTCATTTCGTTTCCTTCCCTGCCCGCTTGAGTATTTCGGCAAGCCCCAGCACTTCCAGGCGGTCTTCCAGGTGCTCCATCTTCACCGCGTCGGAGAGCATCTTGGCGCAGTTGGGGCAGGCGACCGCCAGGATCGAAGCGCCCGTCTGCGCCGCTTCACGCACACGCACGCGCGAGGCGCTGTCTTCGGCGGTGCCCAGGATGTCCGTGAAGAAGTTCCCGCCGCCTCCGCCGCAGCAAAAGGCGTTTGCGCCATGGCGGTGCATTTCGACGAACTCGGCTTTGGGAATGGCTTTCAGAATGTCCCGCGGCGCCTGGTAGATTCGCTGATGCCGCCCCAGATAACACGGGTCGTGATACGTGATTTTGACCGGCCAGGCTTTGAGTTTGATTTTTTTCTTTTTCAGGAGGTCCGCCAGCACTTCGCTGTAATGCTGAACCTTGAATTGGCCGCCCAAACCCGGGTAATCCTTCTTGAAGGTGTTGAGCGCGTGCGGATCGAGCGTGATGATTTCTTTGACGCCCTTGGCTTTGAATGTTTCGATATTCGTCTGGGCCAGCTGGGTAAAAAGCCCCATCTCGCCCAACGCCCGCACGTCGTTTCCGTCGCAGCCCTCCTCCTGGCCGAGAATGCCCACGGAAAGCCCGGCGTCCGCGAGCAGTTTCCCCACGCTTCGGGCCATGCGCTTTCCGACCTCATCATAGGAGCCGACACAACCCGCGTAAAAGAGGTATTTCTGGTTGGTAAAAGGTTTGAGGCCCGTGCCTTTGGCCCAATCGCCCCGTTCGGACTGCGGCAATTTGTAAGGGTTGCCGCTTACGGCCACGGCCTTGAAATAGTCACGCACGGAAGGCGGTATCCGGCCCTCCCCCACCAGTTCGGCGCGGGTTTCCTGAAAGATGTCCGGCAGGAAATCCTTAAATTTGGGAAACACGCACTGTTCCTTGCAGTTGTCGCACGCCACGCAGGAAAACATAATCTCGGCAAAGCGCGCGGAGGTTTCGATTTCGCCTGAAAGCCACGCGCGGGTAAGCCACATGCGGCCGCCCGGGGCGAAGGTGTCCCAGCCGAAGGCCTTGTAGGATGGGCAGTTGAAATCGCTGTAGTCGGACGGATACTTGCAGTAGCCGCAGCGGAAGCAGCGATGGACGATATGTTCATGTTCAATGTGCCGGATGGCGGTCATACGTTCACCTCCCAGTTGCCGGGGTTCATGATGCCCTGCGGATCGAGATTCTTCTTGATCATCAAAAGAAGCCGGCGCGCGTTGGGTTCCATGCGTTCAAGCAGCATCTTCTGTTCCTTGTGGTTGGGCTTCCAGGGAATGCCGCCCATCTCCAGCGCAAAAGCCGTCGCTTCATCGAGCGCCTTTTCCACACGGTCCATCATCGCCTGGTCGTTGCGGTTGAAGGCAAACGAGATGCTGTACATCATCGCGTGGCCGCCGGAAATGAGCCTGGCCGTGCTGGCGTAGAGGACATTGTATTTGGCCGCCAGTTCCACGACTTTCGCGGCGTATTGCGGAAAGTGTTCGATGGGCGCGATGGGGCCGGAGTATTCAAATCCGCCGCCCTTGGGCACGTCGGCAAAATCGGCGATGTTGCGGCCCGGCATTTCCAGCAGCATGGCCTTCATGTACTGAATCGACATGAAGCCGCCGTCTTTGCTCGCCATGTATTCCTGAAGACAATCCCAGATCATCTTTCGTTTGAATTCGACTTCTTCCTCCGTGTCACCGGTAAAGAAAATCGTGATGTGGTAGTTTCCCAGAAACATCAGCGGCTTGGGCTGGAACCAGACGTTGATGTCTTCGAGCATTTCCAGATGCGTGAGCTTGTAAAGAATGTCCGGAATCAGCTCGAGGCGGTCCGTGACGAACAATTCCGCGTCCCGGAACTTTTTGTTGGGATAAAGTTTGAGCCCGACTTTGGTGATGATGCCCGTACAGCCCAGCCAGCCCAGAAACAGGCCCGAGAGATCCGGCATCGTCGGCCCCTTGGAAATCCAGTACGGTCCGATCGACGGCGAGCCGATCCGGCAGACTTCGCCCGTGGGCAAAACGACTTCCAGCCCCGTAACCATGTCGGAATTGAAGCCGTACTGGTTGGTGAGCCGTCCCTGGCCGTGCAGCGACACGTTGGCGGCGATGGTCGTGGTGGCCGGTGCGTCGGGAATGCTGTGCCGAAGCGTCGGATAATTCTTTTGCAGATAGGCTTTGAGCGCGCCCTGAGACGTGCCGCCCTCCACGACCACATAGCGGGCCATGGGGTTTACTTCCAGGATTTTGTTCATCCGCTTCATGTCCAGCACGATGCCGCCCTTCAAGGGGATGACCAGTCCCGCAAGCGACATCCCGTTGCCCATCGGAACGACCGGAATATTTTCGCGGCCCGCCAGTTGGACGATCTTCTGGACTTCTTCGGTCGTTTTGGGCGCGACCACATAGTCGGGTTTGTGCGGCGTAAGCACGCCGGGATCGCGCGAATAAAACCAGAGTTCCTCGGGCGCGTTGGAAACGCCCCGCTCGCCGACAATGTCAATCAGGGATTGCAGAATATCGCTCATGTCGTCCCCCTTTCCTTTTCGCCGATGGCCATTTTGCAAAGATCGACGATGTGCACGGGTTTCAAACCCCGTTTGGCGACTTTTTCCGATAAAGACGACTGACAGGCCGGACAGTTGAAAACACAGTATTCGGCGCCCGCATTCAGCATATCGTCGATGTTTCGCTTCTGGACGTCATCGGCCAGTTTATAGCCTGAAATCGAGCGCAGAATCTCCGCGCAGCAAAGCGCGTTTTCGTCCTGGTAGGTCCTTTTCGGCGCCCGGACACCGATGAGCTTGAAGATTTTTTTTACGAGGGCGTGCTTCTCCGGAATGAGCCGGTTGGAGCAGGAACGCTGATAGGCCACGGTGATGCCGAGCGGTTTGATTTTGTCCTTCAACTCCTTCATGCGCTCCAAAACGAAATCCAGATAGTAAACCGGCTTGAAGGGCACCTCCATACCGTAGGCTTGGGCGATCGAGGTCAGCGTGCCGTAACATTCATCGTGCAGACAGATGACTTCTTTCACCCCGAGCTTCCGGTAGTTTTCGATGACGATGGGAAGCCGTTCCTTGATGAGGGACATGCGGGCAAAATGCGTGTGGACGGCGGGGCACATGAATTCCGCGCCGAACACAGCGGCGTCGGCCACGTCCTTGAAAATCTCCCCCGTCCCCAGCGGCCCCAGGTCGGGAATGTAGCAGCAGGACAGGGCCTTGTCTTTGACGTTGCCCACGAGGAATTTGCCTTGCATCTCGGTCATGTTTTTCCACTGGTTGGTGATGGGCCGGGGCGCGGTAAAGAGGCCCTTTTCCTCACGCTTTTCGGAAATGAGGTAGAAGGGGTGGTTGCCGCGCGTGCAGTACTCCTCGCAGGCATAGCAGGTCATGCATTCGGAAAGCACGCGTGAATCCTTCCCTTTCATGACTTTCATCATTTCCCCGTGCGCTTCCTTATGCCCGCTGAACGTCATATACTGGCATTTCAGCAGACAATCCGCCTGCCGGCAGCTTGCGCAGACTTTTTCGTTGTGTCTCAGCTGATACATGAAATCACCTCCGTCAATAAGACATCCCCCTCGACGATTGCCCCGCGGCAATTTACGATTGACCGGCGACCCGTTTGAGAGAACGGACGCTACTATACCGAAAAGCGCGTCTCCGACGTTAACGCACAGAGGCCAAATTAACTTTGCTGTGCGGCTCATTCAGAGCCGAAGGATTTTTTCCGTAAACCTCTTTGAACGACGACGAAAAATGGGAGAGGTTTTCAAAACCGACTTCCAAATAAACATCCGACGGCGCTTTGTTTTTCTCCTTGATGAGATAATAGGCGTGCTCGAGGCGTTTTCTTTTGAGCCAGCGGCTGGGCGAATCAGAGAAAATTTTCTGAAAATCCCGTTTGAAGGTGGAGAGGCTCCGACCGGTCATTTTGGAAAAAGTTTCCAAAGGCACGTTGAACACGAAGTTTTTACACATAAAATCTTCCAGATCGATTTTGCCGGGTTCGGCAAGATGAAACAAAGATGCATAAAGCGGAAGGTCCAATTGTTTGATGAGCAAAACCATTTCACGGGTTTTGATCTCGCTGAGTTCATCGTCGAGCGTCATGTCCGAGTCGAAATAAAGAAGAAGCGAGTCAAAAAAACTGTCCACAAGCGGCGAGGGGGGCAGCTTTTTCACCCGGCAATATTTTTCGGCGAAAATTGCCGAACCGGATGGAATCCCCGCCCGCTTGATATGATCCTGGAGAAAAGATTTCCTGATAAAAATGCTCAATGTCTTGAAAGGTTTGGTTTTCCCTTCGGGGTGCTTGGTGAATTTGGCCAAGGTGTTTCTGCGCACAAACACCGTGTCGCCCGCCTCAAATTCATGGCTTGCGTCCGCGTCAACCAGACAAAGTCGGCCCGACAGGATATGGATCAGCAGATGCGCGGGGACAAACTGCTCTTTTTCCATCGTCTTATCGGCTTTGACAGAGCAAAAAATATTTTGACGCTTGAAAATGAGACTTTCCGTATTCATCGTCATTCCGAACATCCCGAATCCCGCCGCCCCCTTACCTCGATCCAGGGCCATGGCAATATACCACAAATGCCGCAAAAAGAAACAGCCGCCGCTTTCGTCATGGTTTCATAAATTCATTACCGAGAGCGTTCCTGCGCCCCACCCGGCGCCACGTCCCGCGATAGACGCCGTCATAATCGTTGGTCGACAATGTAACCGTTTTATCGGCGTTTTTCATCGCCCCGGCAATGATTCTCCCGATGAAGAGCGTATGATCCCCCACAGGAATCGCCCGCTCCAAAGCACAATCCAGAAAGCCTACGCAATCGTCGAGAACACAAAGCCCGTTTTCAGACCACGAATAAGCACATCCGGCGAATTTATTTTTCCAATCCGGTATCTTGAACCGCTTGATCATTGCGGCGGATTCCCTCGGCAGGACATTGATGCAAAATTTTTCCGTCTCCAGAATCTGCTTGTGGGAGAGACGGTCCCGGCGAATCGCCAGGGCGATGAGCGGCGGCTCGTGGGCGACGACCGTCCCGACCTCGGCGGGGTGCGCCGACAGCCAGGGCAGCACGGCGACCGCGGCGCCGCTGGAGGCGAAGACGTCGACCGGGCCGACGGAGGCCGCCGCGACCACCCGGTGCGC
>CAZPTW010000186.1:0-6297 GCA_964589235.1 uncultured Smithella sp.
TTTGTTCGGGGGTGGGTTGGACAACATCAATGTCCTTTTTTATGTTTCGTGGACCGTCCTGGCCGGTCTTCTTTTCGGCGAAAGGGCGACGCTTTGGGTTACCGTCATCTCTATTTTTGGTGGGCTTGGCGTTGGCTTTGATGGCGGTCTTTGACCGACTGCCCGCCCCCTATTTCATGCGATACCCCGTCGGCAACTGGGCGGATTTGGTTTTCGCCCTGGCTCTCGCAGCCAGCACCCTCAACATCGCTCTGCGTGACCGAAACGACGCCCTGGATTTGGCCCATCGACAGTCTACCGACCGCTTGGCAGTGGAGAAAGCCTTGCGGGAGAGCGAAATCAGAAACCGATCCTTCCTTGAGGCAAACCCCGATCTCATGTTTATCTTCAGCCGAGACGGCAAGCTTCTCGATTACCACATCACCGACCAAAGCGCAGCGGAGGGGATCGGGCCGCACCTGCTTGGTCAATCCATTCGGCAGATGCTGCCTCCAGACCTGGCGGAAAAGCTTCTTCACCACTTCAAAAAAGCGCAGGCGACCAAGCAGACGCAAGTCATTGAACATCGCTTGGGTAAACCAGAGGGGCACCAACATTTCGAGGCCCGCATCACAACCATGGATGATCGGCGGCAGCTTGTCATTGTCCGGGATATCACCGAGCGGAAAAATGCCGAAGACGCGGTGCGAAAGGCCGAAGAACGATTTTTACAAGTGACGTCACATGTCGGCGAGTGGATATGGGAAGTGGATGCAGAGGGGCTATACCGGTATTGCAGCCCAGGCGTTGAAAGGATCCTCGGATATCCACCGGAGGAATTGGTCGGGAAAAAGCATTTCTTTGATTTTTTTGTGCCAGGTGAAAAAGAAAGACTCAAAGAAGAAACCTTCTCTTTTTGACACAACAGGGAAAATCGTCATTGAAACCTCCAATGCGCTTTGCGATGACGTCTTTTGCGCGGACCGCGTGGATTGCAGTCCCGGAGAGTATGTCCTGCCCACGGTCAGCGACAACGGCCATGGGATCGGCCTCGGTCTGGCGACTGTGTATGGCATCGTCAAGCAAAACAGCGGCTTCGTCGAAGTGAATTCCTTCCCGCAGTCAGGCACATCGTTCAAGATTTATCTGCCGCGGCACGAGGAGGATAGGACAGAAAGATCAGATGAGACGCATGATTTTCGCGGCGGCAAGGAAACCATCCTGATCGCCGAAGATGACGAGTCTGTCTTGAATCTCGGTCGGGAAATGCTCGAAAGCCTGGGGGACAACGTCTTGACCGCCGGAAGCGCGAGGCATGCCATTCAACCGGCCGATCAGTATCCCAAAAACATCGATCTTCTGCTGACGGATGTGGTCATGCCGCACATGAACGGCAAGGAATTGACCCAACGCATTTGCGCCCTTCGACCTGGACTTCGTTGTCTTTACATGTCGGGATACACCGCCGATGTCATCGCGCGTCAAGGCATATTGGCTGAAGGCATCCATTTCATCCCCAAACCATTCACCATCAGAGATCTGGCCCTGAAGATCAGGGAAGTGCTCGAACAGTAGGCCCTTATTCCATCGAAGGGTCAAAAAGGGCTTGAAACACCCTCTCAAACGATTTGAATCCTGTCGGCCTGATCATCTTCGTTGGAGCCGCGGCATGTCCAAGCGCCCGACGCATTACAAAAACATCGACCGGTTTTTGGTCATCCGCTCTCTGGTGACATCCGCTTTCTGACTCCCCATAGGTTTGGCCCTATCGCGCGCCGAGACATCCGCCCACCTAAAGAATCCTCTTAATTTTCCAAAAGACTTCGCCAAATGTCGCCCTCCAGAAATGACCCGGCCACGTTCTTTTCCATCTCTTCGAAAAGCTGAAAAGGCGCGGCAAACGTCAGCAAATGGGGATCCCCCAGTTGTTTACGCACGTAAAGCCTCGCCGAAAGATCGGTGAGCCCCAAAATGGCGCGTGGCTTTACCGAAAGGGCTTCGCGATAGGGGTAAATACCGATCGTCTGACAGCCTGCCGCATAAGGCACAATGACATTTTGATTGTCGCCGCGTCCGTAATTGGCAAGAACCGTCAAGGCGGAAATTTGATCGGGGGTTCCAAAAAAAATCACCACCTGTGGTCTTTCATGGTCCCCATCGACATCCCCGAGGGGCTTGAAGACGACATAGTTTGACGGGATGTCCGTCATCGGCAGCCCATCGATGAACGTCCGGACTTTCTCAGGACTTTGAAGATAACGTTCGCCGTTCAAAAAATGATTGAAACTCTCTTTGGTCATGAAAGGCTTGACGCTCTCAGCCGCTTCCGATCCTCCCGGCCGCTGAATGTTGCCCACAGACAGAAAATAACAAAACCCCTCCTCCCCCCCGGGGAAATTTTTGTACTGGTTTCCAAACCCCAAACCCACGCCACCTCCAACGCACCCAAATGTCTTTCTATCGGCGGCGGCGGGCCTCCCCTTGGCCGCGGATACGGCCAGCCACATCACACATCCCCACTTGCCTTCTGAAAACTGCATGGCGCCTTGTGGTGCTGCGTTCGACCAGAGCAGCGCCACGGGGTGATACTTCAGATGAACGGCTTTCGCGATCCGGCTTTCCATTTGTCATCCTCCCGGCTATGATTGCGATCCGATAAAAACCTCCGCAAAACGATTATACAAAAGATCGGCCCTTTTGCCACCCTTTATTGAAGCCTGGAGAATATACAGCCTATTTCTCATCGTGCCCTGCGTTCTTGCCCAAGGCGCTCAAACGAACGGGCGGCTCTGATTTTCACGTCGAGCCGCCCGTTTCTATGGGTTATGAATTTTCAGCAATCCACCCCGATCGCAAGGTTCGATTATTCCGCCGCGCTTTTCCCTTTGCAGCGGTCCAGATTCTGATCCATCCAGGGGATGACCTTATCGGCTGGAATATCCCACGACGGCCCGCACAACGAACTCGTCTTCACCCAATAGTAAGGCGGCATATTCATCGAAACCTTCTGCTTTTCCGGCTCGACAAATTCACACATCCGGAACCCCTGAATGGCCTTGTGGTCGCAGGCGCGCATCGTGGAGACCCGACCGCTCACGAATTGATAGGAATCGCCCTCAAAAACCGGGATGATCTTTTCCGGATCGGTGCTTCCGGCCCGCTCGATAACGCTGTAGAGCCAGTACATCTGCTGGGTCCAAAAACCGTACGTCCCCCACGGATACTCAAATGTCTGGCTGTTGAACGGCGCCACCTTGAATTTCTTCCACTGATTTCGCCAAACCGTATAGTATTTTTTCATCCCGGGGTTATTGAACTGAGGGCCGGCCATCTCATAATGTTTGATGTTCATGAGGCCCTTGGTGCCCTCGACACCCACTTCCGCCAGCATGTTGGGCTCATCCATAAAGACATTGGCAAAAGGAATCGTAATGCCCATATGCCGCGATTGTTTGAGCATATTTCCCGCATCGGGATGCCAATCCCCCGTGTAGATGACTTCCGCACCCGAGTTCTTGATTTTGGTCAAGTAAGGCGCAAAGTCGGTAAGGAAAAGTTTATGGTAATCTTCGCCGACGATTTCTGCGTCCGGATAATACTCCTTCAAACCCTTTTTGAACCCCTCAGCCAGCTCGCGACCAAAGGAATAGTCCTGGCAGAGAATATAAAACTTTTTTTCTTTCTTGCGGATCTGACCATAGAAATAAGCAACGCCCCGACCGACCGCCTCCGTCGAGTCGGACGTCATGAAGGCATAGCGGGAAAAATTGGTCGCGTCTTGAAGATCATCCGACAACGCCCCGATGTTCAAGGCGATCACTTTGTACTTGTTGGCCACTTCATTGATGATCTTCATGATGTTGCTGCCGGATGTCCCAATCAGGACGTGAACCTTTTCCTGCAGCACCATCCGCTCGCAAATTTTCTTGGCGCTGTCCGGCCGAGACTGTGAATCCGCCTTGAAAAGGGCGATTTTCTTTTTCTTACCGTCCACCAAAATACCGCCGCGTTGATTGAGATCATATGCGACGAAGGTCGCGCAAAGCCACGCCATCTGGCCGTTTAACGCTCCCGGACCGGAATGAGGCCAAACAATCGCCACGCGGATGGTATCGCCTTCTGGATTGACCCAATTGGCGGGATCCCATCCATCCATATTGCCCATTTTACTTGCGTCAAAAAAAGCCTTGGCCGCCGGAGCGACCTGTGTTTTCGCTGCTTTGGCCTTGGTGGACTTCTCTTGAGCCGCCTGACCTATCGACCAGACGCCAACGAGTAAAACACCCACCAACAACGCGACTAAAGTTCTGCCCGTCCATTTCATCTGCTCATACCTTCCTTTCTTTTTGGTTCCCATGTTATCAACCCATTACGGATCACTTCTTGCTCTGCTTCATCAAATTGGCGATCATCAGTTCCATGGCCAATTCGCGTCCGGCGGACATGGCTGGAGCGAAGCGGCGGATGAAATCGATTTCTTCATCGGTCGGATGCGGACTTTCCCTCAGATCATCGGCCACTTTCAAATCCCAAGGGATGTCCTTCTTCACCTGGTCGAGAGTCACCTTCGGATGGATCTGGGAAAGATACATTTCCTTTGTCACAGGATCAAAGCGGAAAACGCCTTTGGTGGTCAAAAGCATGCTTGGCCCCGACCCGAGCGGAAAGAGCCCCGATCGATCTCGGCTGTCGCCGCCATCGAGGTAGCCCGGCGAGGTGAAATAATCGAGCTTGTCCACAAATTCACCACCCAGCATGGTCAAAACGGTCCTTTTGGCGTAGGACAAAAAGTCACACGCACCGCCGGACCCCGGAAGACGTATCGTCGGTTTGTAGTAATCCCCGATGCAGGTTGTGTTGACATTTCCGAATTTGTCGACTTGCCCGACCCCCAGGAAACAGACATCGACAAACCCCCGATAGGTCATCGTAAAGGCGGAAAACAAATCGGTGGCATAAGAAAAACCACGGCAGGAATGCGCGTCGGCGATGTGATTGAGAGGAAGAAGCGGTTCAAAGTCTATAATGCCCGACTCCATCATCAACGTCGCATGCGGAGCGTAAAGCGCCTTGGCCAAGGCTCCTGCCGTGGTGGGCAAACCGACCCCCAAAATGACATTTTCATGGTCATGTATTTCTTTGGCCACTGAAATCACCAACAGTTCTTGCAGCGTGTATGGTTTACTCATAGAGTTTTCCCCTTTCCTTCAAGGTCTGTTCAAATTCAGCCATTGTGAGCCCCATCGCCCGTTCGCGTCCCTCATTGTCCCATCGAGACGTAAAAGCCGATCCATAGTTGGCCGGCGCTGAATAGAACGACTTGCAGCGGATGCTTTCAAGATTCTTGCTGCCGAATTTTTGAATGTAGTGGTTGATGTACTCGGTGCGGTTCTCACAGCCGAACACCCATTCATCCATCCAGGCTTTCAAGCCGTCAGCCGTGGCATCCATCATCAGGAACAACCCGTACATCAGCTGGTCGAGATTATAATATCCGAGCACTTCCGTGGGATTGGCCCCCCAGGGGACTTCACACACCGCATCCACGCGATAGGCGGGAATAATCGTCAGATGCGGGCTCGATTGAATCACATCATGCTCGACGATTTCCTCGCACGACACGACAATCCGCTTGCTGGCGAGCGCAGCCGCCGCGACACTCCCCAAAGCTCCCCAATACTGCGCGTTTCCAAATTTATCGCATCGCTGAACATGCACGATGCACACATCCGGATTTGCGGCCGGCACCGTCAATTGTTCCTTTCCGGTATAGGGACACTTGATCACGCGAAACTTGTTTTCCCCCATGAAGCCGCGTTTTTTGAAAATATCGGTGGCCATGGCGCCTTCCAGGACCTGGATATAAGAGAAGCCATGCATACCGGCCATCATGCGGGCATTGTACTGAAAGTTGGTGTAGTCTTCGATCTGTAGCGTCCCGTCGTTTAACGCGCGTTCGACGGCCGACCCTCCTTTTTTGCCCCCCGCTCTCAATACATAGGTACTCACCAGCTTCTCCACGCAGCCCGCCCCCACGAGCACCTCGACATCGAATATCCCGGACTGTGAATAAAGCGTCAATCCCTTGCGGCCCTGGCGCGCAACCTCATAGACAAGCTCCGCGCAACTTCCGACTGTATAATTTCCAATTACCAGCTCGTCGCCATCGTGAACGAATCGATTGATCGCATCGCGAACACTCATGATTTTGCCTTTTTCCACTGCCACTTCCTACCTCCTTCCGGTTTGTTTTCAACGCCACGTTTACGCCTCCAGATATTTCGCTCTGAGGTCGTGGTTGGTTTTCATTTCTTCGGC
>CAZPTW010000187.1:0-6288 GCA_964589235.1 uncultured Smithella sp.
CCGGATTTTGGACGACGACCGGTTCCGATCATCTGATTTCGCCCCCCTGAAACGTCAGAAAACCGCACGATGAGGCTTTCGGCCGTTAATCGACCTGGTTTCACGATATCCGCCCATCGGCGAAATTCCATGATGCCATCCGATCCGTGAACGGATCCTCGACAATTTGGACATTCCCTCCATCCCTTCGGGCAAAAGCGAAAATCGAGATTCGACATCGGAACCGACACGCGTCATGCCATCGACAACCCTTTTTCCCGAGACCGGTTTTGACGTTCGACCCTCGAAAGAAACCAGTTCCTCGAGAATCGAATCGACCGTTCTCTGCCATGGGATGACCGTTTATCCAAAAGCGGATGAGCGCCGCGCCGACACTTGGACACGCGTTTTCGGATATCGATCTAAAATGATCGATGTCTTTGAAACGTCCGGATGTATCCGGCCGCTGACCCCCCAAAAATTAGACGTATGGCAGCAGACGCCGCGGGGACGAGGGCGTGGGAAAGACGACTGAAAGCATGCTTCACCCGTCCCCCCCTCTCATTTTCAAATCGTATTTCTTCAGCTTATATCTCAGCATCCTCTCTGACATGCCCAGCATCTCAGCGGCTTTGGTCTGGTTGTCTGAGGCCTTGGTCATCGCCTCGCCGATCAGGCGCTTTTCAAGCTCCTCAAGCGACTCCCGAAGCGATATCGGATGCTTTTTCCCGGCCGCCTCCCGGACGGCGCCGCTTTGAAAAGGAAGATCCGCAAGAGAGATATACTCGTCACGGGCGATGACGACGGCGCGTTCCATGATGTTCACCAGCTCGCGAATGTTTCCCGGGTAATCGTATTTCAACAGCATATCGCGAGCCTCAGCCGTCATACCGCGGACGGGGCTTGCATTGTCCCGGATAAATTTCTCCAAATAGTAATCGATCAACGCCGGCAGGTCTTCTTTCCTTTCCCTCAGCGGCGGCAACGTCATTGCCACGACCTTCAACCGATAAAAAAGATCCTCCCGGAAGGCGCCCTCTCTGACGCGCGCCTCCAAATCGCGGTTGGTCGCGCTGATGATGCGCACGTCTACGGGGATACTGGCGTTGCTGCCCAAACGCGAAATCTCACGCTCTTGAAGGAACCGTAACAGCTTCACTTGCACGGCGGGCGTGAGTTCTCCGATTTCGTCCAAGAAAAGCGTGCCGCCGTCGGCCTCTTCGAAACGGCCGATCCGGCGCGAGGCGGCCCCGGTATAGGCGCCTTTTTCATGGCCGAACAATTCGCTCTCTAAAAGCGTCTCCGAAAGAGCGCCGCAATTGACGACCACAATCGGCTTGTCGGCCCGCGGACTCAACTGGTGAATGAGGCGCGCCAGGAGTTCCTTGCCGGTCCCGCTTTCCCCCTGTATCAATATGGACGCCCGGCTCGCCGCCACGCGGCTGGCCATATTGATGAGTTCCACCATCTGAGGGCTTTTATAAACGATTTTTTCGGTGGTGACGCCCTTTTTCCCGAGTTCCTGCTTGAGCAGCTCATTTTCGCGGATCAGCCCCCGCCGTTCCGCCACCCGATCGACCAAAATCAGTAGCTCATCGAGCTCAATGGGCTTGGTGATGTAGTCGATGGCGCCCACTTTGATGGCTTCCACGGCGGTTTCGATGGTGCCGTAAGCGGTAATGATCACCACATCGATTTCATGGTTGATGCGTTTGACTTCTTTGAGCACCGCCAACCCGTCCATGCCGGGCATTTTGTAGTCCAGCAAGATCAGATCAAAATGACTCGCCTGTACGGCCTTGATGGCCGATTCCCCGTTTTCCGCTTCGGACACGTTGTGTCCTTCCGAGATCAGAAAGTCCCGCAGCATCTCCCGCTGGGATCGGCCGTCTTCCACAATCAAAATGTTTAATTTGCGCATGGAATCGTCCCTGTTCTTCTCCGTCAAGTTTTCTCGGTGATTCTCTCCATCGGTAAAATGATATCGAACGTTGTTCCGACGCCGTGACGGCTGACGACGCGGATGTCTCCACCATGCCCGCGAATGATTTCCATCGCCAGGGGAATGCCCAGCCCAAGCCCCTTTTCTTTGGTCGTGTATTCCGGATTGAAGATTTTATCGACCTCCTCCGCCGTCATGCCGCATCCGGTGTCCGCGATGCTCACCACCACGTAATTCTTGTTTTCCTTGTCCACGGAGATGGTGATTTTGCCGCGACCGTCGATCGACTCCATCGCGTTTTTGATAAAATTTAAAAACGCCTGCTGGAGTTTGTTGATGTCCATCGGGATCACAGCGGGATTGAGCCGCCATCTCGTCTCAATCAGGATGCCTTTGCTTTCGGCCTCTTCTGAAATCAGGCTTACGATTTTCTGTAAAACTTCCGTCACGGAAAAGTCGCTAAGTTCCAGCCTTCTGCTTTTGGAGAAGGACAAAAACTCTTCGATAATCCCGTTTAGCCTTCGAATCTCATCGCGAATCACCGTGGAAAGATTTTGAAATTCTTTGGCCTTCGTTTCGTCAGACGGGGTGAATTCCCTCTTGAGCCGCTGCGTCGCCATGCTGATGGCATTCAAGGGGTTGCGGATTTCGTGCGCCACGCCCGCGGCCAATTGACCCAGGGAGGACAAACGCTCGGCTTTTTCCAGCCGTCGCTCCATCTCAATGATCCCGGCCAGATGACGGTTCTGGTCGTGATACAAAAGCCACATGGACAAAAGCGCGATGAACACCACAAGCAGCATGAAAATGAAGATGTTTTGACGGTTTTCGTCGATAATCTTATCCATCGATCCCCGATCCAAGCCAATGCGCACAATCCCGGCCGCTTTTTTGTCCATCAGAAAAGGGGCGGCGATATCCAAAATTTTTCGATTTTCAATGTCGATTTTCCGGCTGACGAGATTCAATTTCCCTTTCAGAATCGCGTCATAGTTGAAATCCTTGGCGTTTAATTGGGCCGGCATTTTGCCCAACATGGCAAGCGGCATCTTCCGATCATCCAGAACCTGCATATAGACAATCCCCTGACCTTCCCCCATTTTTTTGATGCCCCGCTCGACTGCGACTCTCAAGCTCCAGTATCTCAACCCTTCTTTATCCAGGTTGATGACCACCGTGCTGCTTCCGTCTTTTCGCCGCAACCCCACAAACCCGATCCCCCGTTTGACACGGATTTTTTCCAGCAATTCCATGGTCGTCGCTGGGCGGCCGTCGATGATCAGGTCATTTGCGTCGAGGATGTCGGTTTTGAGTCTGCGACTCTGGTAGATGGCGTTTCCCTCCCGGTTGAGCACGGCCACATACCAGAAGTTGTTTTGCTCCGCGATTTTGGCCAGCTCATTGTTGGTCAGGTTTTTTTTCCTGAGCTGTTCATCAATCTTTTGTCCCAGAGCAGTGATGGCCTCGACCACCAGCTTTTTGGAATAGTCCGCCTCTTGCTGGCTGGCCGTCTTCGTTTCCGTCTGGGTTTTGCCGGGTGTCGCCACAATGCTTTTGAGGTTGTCTTCCGTCAATCTCTGCAATAAACCGATCGTGCTTTGTGCTTGATCCTCCAGAAAACCGACGAGATTGATTTCATTGCGCCGAATATCCAAGAAACCCATAATTAAAATGAGCCCGACGAGAACAGCCGAAACAATGGCCACCGCCAGCGGCTGTAAAAAACGGCCTCCGTAAGGGTAGGCGCTGCGACGGATTACGGGGTCTTTCCTTTTAAAAATCATCATGTCCTCTGGAATTTCGAAACCATGGAAGCCCTATCTGTCATTCGCGGTCATCTTAAGCTTTTCAGGAGAAATGTCAACGGGAATTCCCCTCGAGAGTCGACAATTTTGTCGAATCAAGACAAAAGCGGCTGATTCCGTATCATTTTGTTATCATTGGAATATTATTCTCAGTAGGGCGACCGCCCCGACATTTATTGCCGAAAAATGTCACCCTCCTGAACAGGCGACGATCGAAACACATTGCATATTTCCTTGGAATATCAATATATTACCATAACACAATTCGGATTGGCATATATTGTGCTTTAAAGTTCAGTGATTGTCGACTAAAAAAATACGGGCATGATTAGCCGGCAGCAAAACGAGCCAGAAGGAAACAGACCTTCACTCTTCTCTCCTTGATGGGGGGCCCTGACCAGGCTCCCCATTTTTTTCATGCTGTTTTTCCATCGTTTTTTTGATTTGTCGCCAGTGATCCACCCTGTGTTTGATCGTTTTTTCTTCACCTGCCTCCGAAGGATGGAACAAGATTTTCCCCTGTAACTTTTCCGGCAGATATTCCTGAACGACATAGGCGCCTTGATAATCATGCGCGTATTTGTACCCTTTGGCGTAATCCAACGCCTTCATCAATGCCGTCGGCGCGTTTCGGATGTGCAGCGGAACGGGCAAATACCCCGTTTTATGGATCAATTCGCGTGTCTCGCCATAATCGACATAAAGGGTGTTGCTTTTGGGAGCGCACGCCAGATAAACCGCCGCTTGCGCGATCGCCAGTTCCCCCTCCGGTTGACCGATGAAATGATACGCTTGCTGGGCCGCCATGGTTAATGTGAGCGCCTGCGGGTCGGCAAGGCCGATGTCTTCGGAGGCAAAGCGAACCATTCGTCTCAAAATATATAAAGGATCTTCACCGGCCATGAGCATCCGCCCGAGCCAATACAAAGTGGCATCCGGATCGCTTCCGCGCATGCTTTTGTGAAAAGCGGAAATCAGATTGTAATGTTCCTCTCCAGTTTTGTCATAAAGCAGAGCCTTCTTCAGCAGAGCCTCCTGAACCATCTCCGCGGTGAGGATCCGTTCCGCCGCGGGACGCCCCACGATCATGGAGGCGGCGGCCTCTAAATTGTTGAGCGCCGTCCGCGCGTCTCCATCGGAAATTCCCGCGATATACCTAAGCGTGTCATCATCGGCCCGGAGGGCGTATCGGCCCAGACCATTGGGAACATCCGTAAGCGCGCGCTTCAAAATGGTCAATATGTCCTCATCCGTAAACGGCCGAAGCGTCAGTACCCGCGTTCGAGAAAGCAAGGGCGCGATGACTTCGAAAGACGGATTTTCCGTCGTCGCGCCGATGAGGGTGATCAAGCCGCTTTCGACGTGAGGCAAAAATGCGTCCTGCTGAGCCTTGTTGAACCGGTGAATTTCATCGACGAACAGGATCGTTTTTTTCTTGTTGGTTTCCCATCGTTTCCGGGCGTCGTCAATCACGGAGCGAATTTCTTTCACACCGGATAAGACCGCGGAAAAGCTGACGAAGTTGGTCTTGGTTTCCGCAGCGAGAATCCGCGCAAGCGTGGTCTTGCCGGAACCGGGGGGCCCCCAAAAAATCATGGAAAAAAGTTTGTCTTCCGCAATCGCACGGCGAAGCAACGTTCCTTCCGCTGTAAGATGGGGTTGGCCGATGTAATCCGACAGTTTCTGGGGACGCATGCGTTCGGCAAGCGGCGCGGCATCGCGCATATCCGATTCGTTTCCCGTACTGAATAAATCCAGATTCTTCATAGTCGCTTTTGAGCTTGTTGGATCAAATCCAGTAGACTTTCCATTTTATTTTTGGGTCTGGCATGGATCAACCGTTCCCATTGTTCGTGGGTAAGCGTCTCTTTGAGAACCGACGCCGCATCAAAAGCAGCCTGCCAACAAAGGATAATTCGGAAGCAGGGGAGATCACCCGCTTCCTTGAGACAATAGGCAAACGTTATTTCATCGCCCAGTTTCGGGCAGCGCGTGATTTTTTGATCGTGCTCGGTTTTCATAGGCAATGAGCTTGTCGAAAAAAGGAAAAGCCGTCAAGAGATTATTTTCCTGACGGCGACCACAATAAGCCGCGGGGAACGGCCGCGGCCGTTCCCCGCCTCAACACCGTTTAGGGTTTTGGAAAATCTTTGATGGCGGCAAGCGCCCTTTCCACTTCCGAATCCGGCAATTCATAGGCCTGAAGTTTACCGGAAAGATATGCGTCATAGGCCGCCAAATCGACGAGGCCATGCCCGCTCCAGTTAAAGAGGATGATCTTTTCCTTGCCTTCTTCCTTGGCGCGCATCGCCTCGTCGACGACTGCGGCCAAAACGTGATTGGTTTCCGGCGCAGGGATGAAGCCTTCTGACCGGGCCCACTTGACACCCGCGTCAAACGTCTTGAGCTGATCGTAGGCACGCGGTTCGATGAATTTTTCACGCACCAAATGGCTGACGATAGGCGCCATGCCATGGTAGCGCAAGCCACCGGCGTGAATGGGCGCCGGGACATAGTCGTGGCCCAGCGTGTACATGGGAAGCAGGGGGGTTGTTTTGGCTA
>CAZPTW010000188.1:0-6261 GCA_964589235.1 uncultured Smithella sp.
TAAGCCAAAGCCGTCCAACGGGCCGCGATCGGTTGCAGCGCCGGGTGGTGCGTTTATTTCCTTGGGAAATATTTCACCTTACTTATACCTTTAAAGTGCACATCCTGTGTCCATATCGTGGCCTTGAATTCCTGCGCCGTCGCTAAAATAATGCCGTTCGCCATCGGGAGCCGATGCTCCAAGCTCAGGCGAGCCGCGGATAGCGCCAATGAAGGATTTAAATCAACGACCCCCCCTTTTTGCATGGCAACAACAGCCTGCAATGCATCATTTTCACCGGATTCCCGCAGGATGACTTTAAATACCTCATAAATGGTTATTGTGGGGACGATCAGCGCGCTTGGATTGCTCAAAGGGACAATAAAATGTTTTGCATTGCCTTCATCGGCAAAATATGCAAGCCAGCCCGAAGAATCCACAATATTCATAATCTATCGTCCTCACGCTTGAATTCAGTGTTGATGCCTTTGAGAAATCCGCGGAGTTCTTTGATGTCTCGTTCAGGGATAAGTTCGATCCTTCCGGCATACTCTACAACCTGCATTTTTTGACCCGGCCGAAGTTTTAATGATTCTCTAACATTTTTAGGAATAACAACCTGATATTTGGGTGATATAGTCACCGATCGCATAACAATGCCTCCATCGATATACTGGCGTATGGCGATATCACGATCGATACCATTCTGTCAATTATCCCATGAACAACGAAAAGTTCAGCCGGATCAGCTTTCTCCTCAGCCCCTGACCGCCCTTTGTTCCATCCATGCCGTGGCGATATCGGTAAAATCAACGCGATAGGCAAACATACCAATAAAAAGTCGCCACAAGGCGCGGATGAGTCCGCTTATACCCTTGAAATGCCGGATTGCGTGTTTCCTATGGTCACCACAGACAGCGCGGCATTCATCGATCATCTTTGCTTTTTCTCTTCTGCCGGCGTCTTTATATCGTTCAAGCAGAACCTCAAAATACTCTTCCTTGGCTTGGGACCCCATATCAAAATCTCCGCTTCTGATTCTCTTCTCGGTAACATCGGTTTTTGGGGCAACGTACTTGTTTTATCTTCTTTTTCGGTAACATTTTTTATTTGAGGCAATTCTTTGTCATACAAAGAAGTAGACTTTGTGGGCTTCTTTGTGTATAAAGCCTGTCAGTTTCCGACGACAGTGGATGTTTTGCTTCAGAGCGGTTTCAGATAAAGCTCCAAGATCAACCATCATGGAAGGTTGAAAAAGAATAGCGGCACTGGGTTGATTTCGGTTGGGGAAAAGACCGGAATCGGTTCCGGGTAATCATTCTTTTCAAGGAGTGCTATCATGAACATCGGGCGATTGGCGGACGATAATATCCATCGGTTCGGCGAGTATGATTTCGTTTATTTCGAGGGTCGTTGGTTCACGAATGTGGAGATGAACCGCAGGGCCAACCGTTTGGGAAACGCTCTGAAAGCACTGGGCGTCCAGAAAGGAGACCGGGTCGGCGTTCAGCTCCTCAACAGTCCGGAACTCATCCAAACGTTTTTCGCGACATTCAAAATCGGCGCCATCCTGGTTCCGATCAACCCTGCCCTAAGGGCATCCGACTTGTCTTACATTTACCAGGACGCCGGGCTTTCCGTTCTCGTGACATCTGAAGATTTCCTGGCCGCCGCTTCTGAGGCACGAAAGGAAGCCCCCGGCCTGCGCCATTTGCTCATCACCGGCAAGACGTCTTCACAAGACGCGTTGTCCTACAACGCGGTCGTGATGTCGGCATCGGACCGTCTCGATCTGGTGGAGACAGACAACGACGACACGGCGGTGATGATTTATACCGCCGGGACGACCGGTCATCCCAAAGGCGTGATGCTCACCCACTACAACTGGTATACGCACGTGACGGGATACTATGAGGTCGTGCTGCTTGACGCCTGGGGGCTCTCCGTGCGCGGCCCGATTCGCGAGCAGGACGGAGGCCAAGTGAAAAAAGAAAATCAGGTCGGCGACGTTTTCGGTGTCAGCCGCGAACGGGTTTCTTTGATTACGCTTCCGCTGTTCCATGGTTACGGCGTGTTTGCCTTGAATCTCGAGTTTCTGACAGGCGGAAAGCTTGTCGTCATCAACCGTTGGGATCCCGTGGAGGCGATGAAGTGCATTGAAAAGTACAAGGTTACGGATTTCCGCGGCGTGCCGACGATGTATATCCAGCTCCTCAACCATCCTGAGCTTTCGAAATACGATTTGAGCTCTCTTCAAACCTGCATTTGCGGCGCGGCGCCGATGCCGCTGGAGGTGGCCCGCCAATGGCGGGACAAATTCGGTATCGATATCTGGGAAGGATATGGTCTAAGCGAGGCGACCACGGTCAATTGCGGCAATATCGCGGGCCGACGGCCTCCGAAATACGGATCCATCGGCAAATGCTATCAGAAATGCAACACGATCAAGATCTTCGATGACGAAGACCATGAACTTCCGCCCGGACAGACAGGCGAAATCGTCATCAAGGGGCCGGGGGTCATGAAAGGGTACTGGAACAAGCCCGAAGAAACGGCGTCTGCGATCCGCAACGGCTGGCTGCACACCGGCGATGTCGGCCACATGGATGAAGACGGCTACATATACATCACCGACCGCAAAAAAGACCTGATCATCCGCGGCGGCGAAAACATTTACCCCAAGGAAATCGAAAATATTCTCTACATGCATCCGGACGTTCTTGAAGCCGGCGTCATCGGCATTCCCGACCCCGTTTATGGAGAAGCGGTCAAGGCGTTTGTCGCCTTGAAAACGCCGGGCGCCGTGACGGAGGCGGAGCTTCTGGCGTTTTGCAAGGAACATCTTCCCTCTTATAAAAGGCCGAAAGCCATTCAGTTTCTGGACTCCCTGCCGAAAAGCGCAGTCGGTAAAATTCTGCGCCGTGAATTGAGAAATATAAAATAGCGGACGCGCTCGGCCTGTCTCAAGCTGTCGCGTATCAATGGGAATTTTTTTATATTTTCTTCACTATTTTTAAGGAGGGTGGAACATGCAAGGGAAAAGGTATGCTTTCTTATGCTCGGTTTTATGGGTTGTCCTGACGATTTTGACAGCGGCCGGTGAAGGCAGAAGTGAGGTTCTCAAAAACATGAAGTTTCTCTCCGGTCCCACCGGAACCACCTGGTATTCACAGGTGGCGGCTTTTTCGGGAATCGCTTCCGGGAAGTTAGGCATCAACGTCGACGCCATGACCGGATCTGCAATCAGCAACATCATTCAGATTGAAAAAGGCAAAGCACCTTTGGGCCTCACGTTCGCCTCTTACCTTCCGGCCATGACGTCGGGAAAAGTCGTCGCCCAAATCGGGAAAGACGAATACTTCAAGGAACCGATCCAGAAAGCCAGAGTCCTGGCTTACACCACGACGGCCGCCTATGTGTTGTTGGTCGACGCCAAATCACCGTACAAAAAGATTTCCGATCTCAAAGGCAAACCCATCCGCTACGTCACCTATCCATCCGGGTTTACCGCTCGTTACGTGCCTGAACAGATTCTGGAAGCCTCCGGCATCACCTATGACGACATAAAAAAAGCGGGCGGAAAGGTGGATATTGTGGGCAAATACCAGGAAGCGTGTGACCTGTTGTCGAAAAACCAGGCGGACGTGATTGCTTACACCATGGCGATCAACGCCCAGGCGGCGGCCCTGGCGGAATTGGAGGCCCAGAAAAAATTTCGGATTCTAGCCCTGGAACCGAAAGCCACGCAAGAGGTTCTCAAGGAAATCCCCCTGATCCTGACGACAGTCAAAAAAGGCCTTCATGAAAGCATCACCGAAGACACCAAGGTTCTCGCCGACATCACGGTGTGGATGGTCAGCGCCGACGTTCCGGACGAGACCGTCACGCTCATGCTCGATGGGCTTCTCAAAAACATGGACACGATGGCTCAGGTCGGTAACGTTGAATTCAAGGGGATGACGGCCAAGGAACTTTCCCGTCTTTACGGCAAAGGCAAGCAACCTCCAATGCATCCGGCCGCGCTGAAATTCTACAAGGACAAAGGCGCCATCAAATAAAGGCTGGCATGAAAAACCTCCACGCGACCGCGGCGGGACGGCGCGGGGAGATTTTTCCTTTTCCCCCTCAAACCCCTTTCAAGGAGGTCGGCCGTGAACAGAAACCTGACAGGTATTCCGGGCCACATCATGTCGGCGCTCGGAGCGGTGTTGTCCATTTTCGTTTTGTCCATCGTGATTGCCGGGCCGACGTTGGGCTATGCCCTGTCGCTGGCGATCTTTCTTTTTTTCGCGCTCCCCATGACATTCATGATGTATTCCGGCGGCAAAAGCCGTTTTTGGATGAAGATCAACGTTGTGGATTGGCTTTTTACCCTGCTGGCGGCGGTCTCTATCGGTTATTTGATCGTCAACGCCAAGCATATCTTGACGCGCATCGAATACGTCAGTGAGATCTCCACGTTTGAGATGGCGATGGGACTTTTGGGAATCCTGGCTGTCCTGGAAGCGACCCGGCGGGCCATGGGAACCGCCATGGCCGTGATCGCCCTGATTCTATTGATCTATGTCGCCTACGGCCATCATCTGCCCTCCGCCTTCGGCCATTCGGGCTACGGCTGGGACTGGATTGTGGATACGATGTATCTGACCTCAAAGGGCATTTTCGGCAGCCCGCTTTGGGTGGTCATCACACTGGCCTTCCCTTTTATTCTTTACGGGGTGATTTTGGAAGAATTGGGCATTTTGCGGACGTTTCTGGATTTTGCCAACCGTCTTCTCGGGCGTACCCCGGGGGCACCGGCCAAAACCGCCATTGTGGCGGGGACACTGGTGGGTATGGCCAGCGGTCTGCCCATGTCCACCACGTACTTGATCGGTTATCCGACCATTCCGGAAATGAAAAAAGTCGGCTATCCCGGCCGCACCGCCGGCGCCATCGCCGCGGTTGTCGGCACCGCCGCCCAGCTCATGCCGCCGATGCTCGGCGTGGCGGCTTTTATCGTCGCGCAATATATGGGTGTGCCCTACATCAAGGTCTGTCAGTACACGCTGCTGCCTGCGCTCATGTTTTACTTCGCCTTTTATTGCACAATCGATTTCGAAACCCGAAAATGGAACATTCAGATTCATGAAGCCGTCACGATCGCTTACGGGAAGATTTTCGCCAACGGATTTTACATCTTTATCGTCAGTATTCTGGTTCTGATTTACTTTCTCGTCATGTTTTATCCGGTGGGGCTCTCCGCGCTTTATGCCTGCGCGGTTGCGCTGGCGCTTGGTCTGTTGAGGAAAAACAACCGTCTGAATATCATTACATTCTACAATATTTTGGCAAAAACGGGCAAAACGTCCGTTTATATTTCCATCGCTTGCGCCGCTGCGGGGATCATCACCGGCCTTCTTGTGGAAACGGGTCTCAATCTGAAATTCGCGAACATGGTCATCGGTCTGGGACGAGACTCGTTATTCATCGCGCTTCTGCTTTCCGCTTTGGCCATCCTGGTGCTCAGCATGGGCATGCCATCGATCCCGGCCTACATCACCGGCATCGCGATCTTCGGTCCGGCGCTGATGAAACTGGGCGTGATCGCGCCGGTGGCCCATATCTTCGTGTTTTATTACGCCACCTTGTATTCCATCACCCCCCCCGTGGCGTTCGCCTCGTACGCGGGCGCGCAGATTGCGGGAGAGGACCCGATGATGACGGGGCTTGTCGCCTGCAAGCTCGGGATCATGACATATGTCATTCCGTTTCTCTTTGCCTATAATCCGGCGCTTCTTCTGATTCCGGAATACTGGGATATCTGGCAGGTCATCCGTCTGATCTTTTTCTATATCCCTGGATTGATGCTTTTTGCGGCGGGGCTAAGCGGATTTTGGGCCAAAAAGATGACCCGGCTGGACACGTTCATTGCATTGGCGGGCGGCGTTTTGATGCTTTTCCCAACATTCTATGTCCAGTTTGTGGGGATGGCGGTGTTCATCTACATCTTCATCCGCCAGGATATCTACCGGGTTTACCTGTACCGGAAACCTTCGAACGCGTGACGCGCGATGGATCGAGAGGGAGGAAGGATCGAGCGTTAAAAACATTCCAACTACTTGACGACAGGAGGATTCATGATGAGGAACCAAAGCCGAAAGACCGTACTATGGTTTGGTGTATTGGGTCTGACGTTGATGATCTTGACGGCCGCCCCCGTTTTTGCCTCTGTCAAATCAACGCCGTCGGGCATGATTAACACGGTGCGGGGTCCGATTTCACCCGAACAGCTGGGGACGA
>CAZPTW010000189.1:0-6259 GCA_964589235.1 uncultured Smithella sp.
CCGCTCAATTGACTAAAATCCGCTCCAGCGGCGCCCAAGCGATCATCTGTTGGGGGACCAATCCGGGTCCCGCCGTGGTCGCCCGCAATGTCAAGCAGCTGGGAATCAAGCTGCCATTGCTGATGAGCCATGGCGTCTCGTCCAAAAAATTCATCGAATTGGCCGGCGACGCCGCCGAAGGCATCATGCTGCCATCGGGCCGCGTTATCGTGGCGGATCAACTGCCTTCTTCAGATCCGCAGAAAAAAGCCCTTTTGAGTTATGTCAACGGATACAAGAAAATCTATAAAGTTGAAGGCGATCATTTCGGCGGACACGCTTGGGACGCCATGATGCTTTTGAAAAACGCCATCGAGCGAGGGGGCGATTCGCCCGCGGCCATTCGAGATCAGCTGGAAAAAACGGAAAAGTTCGCAGGTATCGGCGGAACGTTTACTTACTCTGCCCATGATCACGCGGGCTTGAGCAAAGATGCTTTTGTCATTGTTGAGATCAGAAAAGGAGACTGGAAGCTGGTCAAATAGCATCATACCTTTCCATTGCGGGATTGCGCCGTGGAAGATCCCTTCCCCGTCGCAATCCCATGGACCTCCGACGAATCACAAGAGCCTTTTCATGGACAATACAAGCCCTTTCTTTCAATATGTTTTGTCAGGACTTTCCAACGGTGCGATTTACGCACTCATCGGGTTTGGTTTTGCGATCATTCACAATGCGACCGGTATCATTAATTTCGCCCAAGGTGAGTTCGTGATGCTGGGCGGCATGTTCACGGTGTTCATCTTGTCTTTTTTGAATTTGCCCCTCGTTCCGGCCGTTGTCCTGGCGATTCTCTTTTCAACAGCCGTCGGCATCATCTTTGAGCGCCTGGCCATAAGACCGCTCAAAAACGCCAAACCCTTGAGTCTCATCATCATCACCATCGGTGCCAGCATCTTTATCCGCGGCGGCGCCATGTTGATCTGGGGGAAAGACACGCATGCGCTACCGGCTTTTTCGGGCACAAATCCCCTCTACTTTTCGGGAGCGACCATTCTTCCTCAACATCTTTGGATTTTCGGCATCACCATCCTGATCATCATCGCCAATAAGCTCTTCTTCAGCTACAGCATCCTTGGTAAAGCCATGCGCGCGTGCGCCTATAACGCACATGCCGCGAGTCTCGTCGGTATCGACGTCAAAATCATGATCCTCCTGTCCTTCGTCGTCAGCGCCGCCATCGGCTCCATGGCCGGCATCATCATCGCCCCTCTTACCATGACGGCCTACGATGTCGGCGTTATGCTGGGAGTCAAAGGATTTTGCGCCGTCATTATCGGCGGGATGTCGAGCGGTTTGGGCACCGTGTTGGGGGGACTGTTGATCGGATTACTGGAATCTCTCGGCGCCGGGTACATCTCCGCAAGCTATAAAGACGCTGTCGCCTTTATCATCTTGCTTTTCATCCTCTTCATCCGTCCGGATGGCCTGTTCAAGCAAAAAGAAACCCAGCGGGTGTAGTCATCATGTTCCTGAAAGAAAAACGACAAATGCTCATTTTCTTCTTTTTTGTTGTAGGGGTGCTCGTAACGCCGTTTTTTTTGCGGGGAAGTTATTTCTTAAATGTCCTTGTCTTCATCGGCATCAACACCTTGCTTGCGGTGGCACTCAACTTGCTTTTGGGTTACGCCGGACAAATCTCTCTGGGGCATGCCGGTTTCTTCGGACTAGGGGCTTATATCTCAGGGGTTCTGACGACACGTTATCCCGTCGATCCCTGGATAGCGCTGATCATCGCGGCCCTATGCGCCGCAGCGCTCGCCTTTGTCATGGGATTTCCGATTCTCAAACTCAAGGGTCATTATCTGGCGATGGCCACATTGGGTTTCGGGATCATTCTTTACATTGTTTTCAACGAAACGGTGGACATAACCGGCGGCCCATCCGGCCTGTCCGGCATTCCCAATCTCAAATTGGGATCGATCACCTTCGACAACGATTTCAATAACTACTTCCTGATATGGATGGTCACACTGGGCGTCATGCTGCTCTCCATCAATATGTCACAATCGCGCATCGGTCGAGCCCTTCGGGCGATCCACGATTCGGAAGTCGCCGCTCGTGTCATGGGGGTCAACGCCCGTGTTCTGAAAGTCCAAATATTCACCGTGTCCGCCTTTTTCTCCGCCATCGCCGGAAGTCTTTACGCCCACGCCATCACGTTTATTTCCCCCGCGTCTTTCGGATTCAACTTTTCCGTCGAGCTCGTCACGATGGTCATCATCGGCGGGCTGGGCAGCATTTACGGATCATTTCTCGGTGCGGCCATCTTAACGATGCTCCCGGAACTGCTTCGCGTGTTCCGCGACTTTGACATCGTCATTTACGGTTTACTTTTGATCTTAATGACCATTTTCATGCCCGGTGGGCTGGTCAGCGGATTGGAGATGCTCACCGAATTTGCAAAAAACAAGTTTTGGGAAAGAACGGATAAAAATGCTTAGAGTCGAAGGCATCACCCAAATCTTCGGGGGGCTGACCGCTCTGGAAAATGTTTCCTTCGCGGTCAAGCCGAATTCCATCACCGGAATTATCGGTCCCAACGGGGCGGGCAAAACAACTCTTTTCAACATCATCACGGGGCTATACACGCAGACAAAGGGCGCGGTCTATCTCGACGAAAAAAACATCTCTTTTTTCGAACCGGAAGCGTTGGCCCGGCTGGGTCTTGTGCGCACGTTTCAAAATATCGAGCTCTTCGGCCAGATGACGGTTTTGGAAAATGTCATGGTCGGATTACACACCAAAAGCAAAAGTGGCATTTTCGCCTGTTCGTTCAAACTACCGCACCAACGCCGGGAAGAAAAAATGATTCGGCGCAAGGCTATGCAATGGTTGGATTTTACGGGTCTTGCCGACGCAGCGCATCTCGCCGCCTGCAATTTACCTTTCGGCAAGGGGCGGTTGCTGGAGATCTCCCGGGCCATGGCTTTGGAACCGAAGATCATTCTCATGGACGAACCGGCGGCCGGGTTGAATAGTCGCGAAACCATAGGTCTTGCTGAGTTGATCCGTAAAATCCGCGAACTCGGCATCACCGTCGTTTTGGTCGAACACGATATGGAACTGGTGATGGATGTCTGCGAATCGATCGTGGTCCTGAATCTGGGGAAAAAACTTGCGGAAGGCACCCCAAGAGAGATCCAGGAAAATGAAGCGGTGATCTCCGCTTATTTGGGTGAGGATTGACGGCCATGTTGAAAATCAAAAATGTCAACACCTACTACGGACAGGTCCATGCCATCAAGAATGTGTCTCTGCATTTAGCGGAAGGGGAAATCGTCACGCTCATTGGGGCGAACGGCGCGGGGAAAACCACGCTCCTCAACTCGCTTTCAGGGATCGTCCCCCCCAGAAGCGGAGAAATCTTGTTTCACGACACGGATATCAGCCGGCTTCCCCCCCACGCCATTGTCCGTCTGGGCATCTCGCAGGTGCCGGAAGGCCGTCAAGTTTTCAAACCGCTTTCCGTGGAAGACAACCTGGAACTGGGCGCTTATCTGCATCACAAGACCAAAGAAGGCGGCATTCAATCCAAAAAAGACATGGAAAGGGTCTACGACCTGTTCCCTATCTTGCGGCAAAGACGAAAACAGCTCGCGGGGACTCTCTCCGGCGGCGAACAGCAAATGCTGGCCATTGGACGCGCCTTGATGGCGAGACCTGTTTTGCTGCTATTGGACGAACCCTCCATGGGCCTGGCGCCGCTGATCGTTCAGGAAATTTTAAATGTCATCGAGAATTTGGCGAGAGACAAGAAAACCACCATTTTGTTGGTGGAACAAAACGCCCGCGCCGCCCTCAAAATCGCTCATCGTGGCTACGTGCTGGAAACGGGCCGCTTGATCCTTGAGGGAACCGCCGATGACCTATTGGAAAACAGAGATGTCCAAAGGGCCTATCTGGGCAGAGACAAAAAAGAAATCTGGGAAAGATGAATCTGCCGGCATTTTTCATGGTTCTCATTGAATTTTTGCGAGGAGGCGTTTTATGAACATTTGGGACCCGACACATGAATGCATGTCGCGCGACGCGCTTGAGCAGTTGCAGCTCGAGCGCCTTCAAGCGACAATCAACAGAGTTCACAAAAATGTCGTTCATTACCGAAAGAAGTTTAAAGAGCTAGGCATCATTCCCGAAGATATCCATGCGCTGTCCGATCTGGCCCACCTTCCTTTCACGACCAAAGAAGATTTAAACACCAATTACCCCTACGGCATGTTCGCCGTGCCGCTTCGGGAAGTCGTCCGCATTCATTCGTCCTCGGGAACGGGAAGTAAACCGGTTGTGGCCGGGTACACAAAAAACGACATCCGCATTTGGTCCAACCTTGTGGCGCGCTTCATGACGGCGGCCGGGGTCACGCATGACGATCTGGTTCAGGTCACGTTCCAGTACGGCCTTTTCACCGGTGCTTTCGGTCTGCATTACGGCGCGGAAACCATCGGCGCCTCGGTCATTCCCATGGGGACCGGAAATACCGACCGGCAGATCATGCTGATGCAGGATTACAAATCCACCGTCCTCGTCAGCACGCCAAGCTATGCGCTGGAGTTGGCCGCGCACATGGAGCAGATGGGGATTAATCCCAAAGCGCTTTCACTCAAAGTCGGACTGTTCGGCGGAGAACCTTGGTCTGAGCGAATCCGCACGCAAATTGAAGAGGGACTGGCTTTGAAAGCCACGGACAACTACGGCCTTTCAGAAGTGATCGGCCCAGGCATCGCCGGCGAATGTATTTATCGAAACGGCCTGCATCTTTACGAAGACGCTTTCATCCCCGAAATCATCGACCCGGAAACGGGCACCGTCTTGCCATACAACTCAGAAGGAGAGCTGGTGCTCACCACACTGACCAAAGAGGCGTTTCCGCTTATCCGCTATCGAACCGGGGATATCACGAGCCTGGACAACTCTCCTTGCGCGTGCGGCAGAACCCTTACGCGGATGAAACGGATCAGCAGGCGTTCGGACGATATGCTCATCATCCGCGGCGTCAATGTTTATCCTTCACAGATTGAGGAATCTCTCTTTAGTGTGGCGCAAGGCACGGCGCCTTACCAGATCGTCATCGAGCGGATCGGCGCGATGGATCAAGTGGTCGTCAACGTGGAGGTGACGGATAAAATATTTGCTTTGGAACTGCAAAAACAGCGCTCCTTCCTGGAATCGGTGAAAAACAGAATTCATGCCGTCACGGGGATTTCCGTCCACGTTAAACTGGTTGAGGCCGGAAGTCTCCCGAGATCCGACGGAAAAATTCAAAGGGTCCTGGATCGAAGACAACCTTAATAGGCTTGATTCAAAACACACCCGAAAACGTCAAAGGAAGGGTTTTTGATCCGGTTTTCCGTAAAATTGGTCTTAAAAGAGAAGGGAAGTCGATATGATGGAATATGGTATCCGTCTGGAACGAAGAGGCCGGATTGCTTTGATCGTCTTCAACCGGCCCAGTCGCCGAAACGCCATGAACGAGGCCATGTGGACCCAATTAGAAAAAACAACAGCGGTTTTGAAAGAAAACCTCCCCCGTGTTCTCATTGTGACGGGGAAAGGACAATCGTTCTGCGCGGGGTTTGATATCAACCCGGATAATCCCCAGGTCAGCGGATTGATCGACTCGGTCCAGAAGCGGGAGCGTCCACCCGTCGCCCGCTTGATCCAACGCCTGCAGTCGGCGGTCCATGATCTTGTCACCTTGCCGATTCCTGTTATCGCCTGTCTCAACGGCGACGCTTATGGAGGCGGCGCGGAGCTCGCTTCACGCTGCGATTTGCGCGTGATGGATCCTCAAGCCGTGATTTGCTTTGCCGAAGTGAAGCTCGGTCTTATGACCGACTGGGGCGGAGGTCCCGGCCTCACTCGACTGATCGGCGCCTCTCGCGCAGCAGATATGATCTTGACGGGCCGCAAAGTCGGGGCTTCCGAAGCTTTGAGCATGGGACTTGTCAACCGCATCAGCGCTCCGGGAGAGGCGCTCCATGAATCGATCACGCTGGCGGAAACCATCGCTCAAAACGGGCCGCGCGCCGTCAGACACGCGCTCAAAGTCATCCGGCAGGCTCAGGAACTTTCACTGAAACAGGCCCTGGAATTGGAGTGTCAAGAAGCAACGACGCTCATCACGACCGGGGAATGCGTTCATGGAATTACAGCCTTTCTCGATAGACGGACGCCGGAGTTTCCAGACATCTGAGATGACCGTTTCCTCTATTGAGGC
>CAZPTW010000190.1:0-6248 GCA_964589235.1 uncultured Smithella sp.
TCGGACGTATCCGGCAATCCCGTCAAATTTATATCCTTTCCTTATACCGGTCGCCGCCTTTGGATCTGTGGAATAATAATACTTCTTCGTTTTCGGATTAAACCACCGATATAATTCGCGCGTATTGCTCATCTTCGATGTCGCGATATTGCCGATAATACCTTCATACACATAACCCTTCAAATCTTTACCTCCACCCGAACGGTCGTAGTGATAGAAGTGATCGTGAAGGGAAGGATTATACCAACGATAAAAACTCGTCGTGCCGGGCGTATTCGGAACGAAAAGTCGAAAGGCGATCCCTTCTTTCAAATATCCATTCTGGATCAATCTCTTGAATTCCGCCTGGGGATCTGAAGTAAACAAATAATCCATATCTTGCGAATAAAGGTAAACATCGATGACTTTGGGCGCCGTCTCTGCTATCACGTCCACAAATATTTCTACAGATTCCTCGCCGGCATTTGATCTAAAGACGATTTCATCTCCATAATACCCGGGCTCCAAATTCGATGTATCGACCTTCACATTAATATAATCCGTTTCACTCATTGTGGTTCCGGAATTGGGGTATACGGTGATCCATCCTTTCGGACCCCGCGTAATATCCTTTCCAAACACTTTAACACCCTCCAATTCCAGCATTCCCTCTCTAACGACGATCGATACAACATGCGGACCATCTGGTAACCTTTCGGCGATAACTAATTCTTTCTTCTCCCATTCACCGGATAGTACATCCGGCAGCGTCAAAGGGGTTTCATCCAAATAAATTTGACAGATTCCTTCTTCCGTATGCGACTGTAAAAAGACACTCAGTCCCGTTCCTGAAAATCTAAATTTAAATGCCCCAGCACTACCCTTAAATACAGGATATCCGTTTTTTTCTGTCCATTTGCCGATCAGCTCGATGGAATCTTTAAGCCGATCAGGAATGACATATTTCCCCGGTTCTGAATTCTGTTCATTACGAAAGGAAATATATCTTTCCTTAGGTAAATCAGATGATTTTGCCGCATGCCTTGATCCAGCAGAAGCGACAGACCATCTCAACATTTCTCGACCGCGGTTTGTCAACTCAATTCTTCTCGATATACTTTTACCCGCTATTTGCACACCCAAATCAAGTCTCTGGGGATTCAAATGGATCGTTGGACTTTCCTGCAAAGCACGGATGCGAAAACCAAGATGAACGGTTCTTTGCCCACCTGGAGAAGATATTCGAAAATTTATTCTGTAATTTCCAGCCTTTAAATCCCTGTAACAGACAAATTCCTTACCCGCTGATTCCATTTTCATCGTGACTCGATAACTGGAGGCCTTATTTTTATCGCCCGCTGGAATATCTACCCGATCCGCAATATTCAGTTCCAGATTTAAAGGTATCTGTTGATCAGAAACCATTCCCTTCAATGCTTTTCCACCCGTTGTTTCCCAGTCTTCCGGACAAGACGCTGACCATTCGATGTTCTGTTTGACAAGGTTTCTCAAACTGAATTCACCAAAGACGGTTTCTCCCGGCCTGATGGCCCCTAAATCAATTTCTCTTGGCGTCACGGTAAGAACAGGTTTGTTGTCGTTGCCTAGCAAGCCCTGACTTTGCTGCGTTGGATTATCGTTTATCGATTTTGCGGCCGCCATGGCAACCATTGGGAATGCCCCACAAACAATCGAAAACATAAATATAAAAAACAACGAAATTCTTCTCATGTTCATTAATGGCCTCTGAAAAGGTGATGGCGGTCTTCTAACCCAAAGCCGTCTTTTCCGCAATCTTTTTAAACCGCTTGACAGAAATGTCACCGAAGATGTAAGTTTCGTTCCGATTTGAACCCGTTTTCACTTCGGGATTTGAATATTATCCTGTCAAAACATTATCCTATGAATGATAATGCCTTTAGATTCTGGCTGGCGCTCAAAGCCATTCCTGGAATCGGTCATGCGACCTTTTCTAATTTGGTCGAGCGCTTTGGTTCGCCTTCGATGGTCTTTTCCGCCGCCGAGAGTGATCTCTGCTCTTGCCCAGGTATCAATAAAACAATCGCCCGATCCATCATAAACTTTAAAGACTGGGATAAAATTTCTCGCGATTTAGAAATGATCGATAAATTGGGGATTCAAATAATTACTTTCCAAGATGAGTGTTATCCATCAAACTTGTTAAACATTTATGACCGGCCGGCTTTTCTATACGCTTTAGGAACACTCCACAAAGACGAAATCCCAATCGCCGTTGTCGGATCGCGTCGCGCAACCCCGTACGGTAAATACACGGCTGAGAAAATCTCCCGTGACCTTGCGCTAAGCGGGATAACCATTGTCAGTGGCTTGGCCAGGGGGATCGATTCCTGTGCCCACCGCGGCGCACTATCCGTTTCCCAAAGAACAATAGCGGTTTTAGGATGTGGATTGAATGTCATTTACCCACCTGAAAACAAAAATTTATTCAAGGAAATTTCCGAAATTGGTGCAGTGATTTCCGAATTTCCTTTAGACACAAAACCGATGCCTTTTCATTTTCCAACAAGAAACCGCATCATCAGTGGTATGTCCTATGGAGTCGTTGTTGTGGAAGCGGGCGAAAAAAGCGGATCTCTCATTACAGCCCGATTGGCCATGGAACAAGGACGTGATGTTTTTGCCATTCCAGGCTCTATTGATTCTCCATCGTCACGTGGCTCCAACAGTTTGATCAAACAGGGAGCAAAACTTATCGATCATATCGGTGACATATTAGAAGATATACTTCCACAACTCGAAAGACCGCTTCTCATCCCCGAAAAACTGTCAGAAACGAAACAAATCACCGAGGCGAAAAGGACTCAAATCACGGAAATGGTTCCCGTCGATGGGATTGAGCAAGACATCGTCGAAGTTCTTACTCAAGGAAAAAAACACGCAGACGATATAATAGCAGCGCTAGGTCAGCCCCCATCCCGGGTGCTCGGAGCATTGATCAGCTTGGAATTAAAGGGGATTATTCATCAACATCCAGGGAAATTTTTTTCCATTAAAAAATAATCCCTTTACAAATTGGCTTCTTGCGTCTATAGGGGCGGCGAATTTAAGAAGGAGTTTTTATGTCTCATTCACTCATTGTCGTGGAATCTCCGACAAAAGTTAAAACGATAAAAAAATTTCTCGGAAAAGATTTTACTGTTGTCGCTTCCAGGGGTCACATCAAAGATCTTCCCAAAAACTCTCTTGGCATTGACGTTGAAAAAGGCTTTGAACCGACTTATAATATCATCGAAACTAAAAAGAAAACCATTGATGAATTAAAAAAAGCGGCTGAATCGGCGGAAAACATCTATCTTGCACCGGATCCGGATCGTGAAGGGGAAGCGATCGCTTGGCACATCGCCGAAATTATTGGTCCGCATCGGAAAAATATTTATCGTGTTTTGTTTAATGATTTAACCCAAAAAACCATCCGGGAAGCGATCGGCCACCCTCTTCAGTTGGATTTTGATAAGTACGAAGCTCAACAGACACGCCGTATTCTGGATCGTCTGGTCGGTTATAAAATCAGCCCTGTCTTATGGGAAAAAGTCAAAAGGGGATTGAGCGCAGGGCGCGTTCAATCCGTCGCCGTTCGAATGATTTGTGAACGCGAAGAAGAGATCAATCGATTTGTACCGGAAGAATACTGGAATTTGACCGCACAGTTCGAAGGCAGTCAACCACCGCCTTTTGACGCAAAATTAGTTAAGATCGGCGGGAAAAAGGCCAAAGTGACTACAGCAGAGGAGGCCAACGCACTTGCCGCTAAAATCAGGGGGGCTGCATTCACCATCGAAAAATTGGAAAAGAAAGAGGTGAAGCGATCGGCGCTTCCGCCTTTCACCACCAGTAAGCTGCAGCAGGAAGCCTCCAAGGTGCTGAGGTTCTCCGCCAAGAAAACCATGAGTGTCGCTCAGAAACTCTATGAGGGCATCGAATTGGGCAAGGAAGGCTCCGTTGGTCTCATTACTTACATGAGAACGGATTCCTTCCGCATCGCCGATGAAGCAATTCATGCTGTCCGTGACTATATTCAAAACAATTATCCTTTGGAATATTTACCGCATAAGGCGCATGTTTATAAAAACGCGCAAAAGACACAAGATGCTCACGAAGCCATTCGGCCATCGACCATGACATATAGACCGCAGGACATCAAAGAATTTTTGACCCCGGACCAATTTAAGCTCTATCAACTGATCTGGAACCGATTTATCGCAAGCCAAATGAATCCGGCGATTTTCGATCAAACCACCATCGATATCACTGGCGCTGATTGCACATTCCGCGCACAGGGTCAGGTCATGAAGTTTCCTGGGTTTACCATCGTGTACACGGAAGGAAAGGAAGAGAAAGAGGATGAGAACGGCAACGGCAATGATAAACTGCTGCCGGAGCTCAAAGAACATGAAAACTTGAAACTCCTCAAACTCGACACGCAGCAGAAATTCACGCAACCGCCTCCTCGCTATTCAGAAGCGTCATTGGTTCGGGAACTTGAAGAAAACGGAATCGGACGTCCAAGCACCTACGCAACGATTCTCACAACCATTCAGGACCGTGAATATGTCAAACTGGAAAAAGGCAAGTTTTATCCGACGGAACTCGGCAAAATTGTCACCGAGCTCCTGATTCAAAGTTTTCCAACCGTGATGGATTTGGCTTTTACGGCTGATATGGAGAATAAGCTTGATGCGATTGAAAACGGAGAAAACAAGCGTGTTCAAACACTCCAAGAGTTTTATGCATTGTTTTCAAAAGAACTCGACAAAGCCAAAGACGAAATGCGCAATGTCAAACGAGAAGAAACACCGACAGATTTGGTGTGTGATAAGTGTCAATCTCCGATGGTGATTAAATGGGGGAAAAACGGTCGATTCCTATGTTGCTCCAATTATCCCGACTGTAAAAACACCATGAATTTCACTCACGACGAAAATGGGAAGGTGAAACACGTGGAAGTCCAGACAACCGATATCAAATGTAACAAATGCGGCAAAACGATGATTGTCAAGAATGGTCGCTTCGGCCAATTTCTGGCTTGTTCCGGTTATCCGGAATGTAAAAACACCATGAACCTGGCCAAAAATGAACAGGGGGAAATCATTGCGGCGGAGTCTCCGACCACGGATGAAATCTGTGAGTTGTGTGGTAAACCCATGGCCGTCAAAAGAGGCCGTTTCGGCCAGTTTCTGGGATGTACAGGTTATCCAGACTGTAAGAACATCAAAAAAATGGGAAAGGACGGACAAGTTACGCAGCCTCAGGTGATCTTAGCGGATGAAAGCTGCGACCTTTGTGGAAAACCTATGGCCGTCAAGCGTGGCCGTTTTGGACAGTTCTTGGGTTGTACTGGATATCCAGACTGTAAAAATATAAAAAAATTGCCTAAAAACAAAGAAACGGCATGATCTCTGCGCCCATAAAAATTATCGGCGGAGGCTTGGCCGGGTGTGAAGCAGCCTGGCAACTTTTGAAAAGAGGACACGCCGTTCATCTTTTTGAGATGAAGCCTCATCGCTTTTCACCGGCACATCAATCGGAACATTTAGCCGAACTGGTTTGCAGTAACTCCTTCAAATCCAATGATCCCGTGAGTGCACCGGGAGTTCTGAAGAGTGAGTTACGGAGAATGGATTCGCTGATTCTATCTGTCGCAGACCAAACGGCCGTCCCCGCAGGATCCGCACTGGCTGTCGATCGCAATGAATTCTCCCGCCGAGTCGAAGAACGATTAAATCAACAAGAAAGATTTACAATAAGCCGAGTTGAGATAACCAATATTCCTTTAGACGGCATCTGTATTGTCGCCACAGGCCCCCTGACTTCTGACGCATTGGCACAATCCATTTCCAGACTTGTCGGCTGTTCCTACCTTTATTTTTATGATGCTATCGCCCCTATTGTGGAAGCGGATTCCGTCGATATGGAAATCGCTTATTGGGCGTCACGCTATGACAAAGGGACGCCTGATTATCTGAATTGTCCTTTCACCGATGAGGAATATAAAAGATTCCGTCTGGAATTGCTTTCGGGAGAAAAAGTGGCAGCGAAACCGTTTGAAGATGTCAAACATTTTGAAGGTTGCCTCCCCATTGAAGTTCTTGCAGCAAGAGGGGTCGACACGCTCGCTTACGGTCCTATGAAACCAGTGGGTTTGGTGAACCCACACACAGGCGAAGTGCCGTACGCGGTTGTTCAATTACGACGGGAAAATTCGGCGGCCACACTTTTGAATATGGTCG
>CAZPTW010000191.1:0-6244 GCA_964589235.1 uncultured Smithella sp.
TTTGGGCCGTGGCCAATGCCGCCCTCTTTTCGATCATCGAGATTTTTCTAGCCAAGACCCCCGCGTTTCATTGGGTTTACTCTTGGTGGGGCGCTTTCCCTGTTTTCATCACCGTCTACATTCCGTTTTTCGTGGTTTCCTTTTTGTGTTATGACTGGAAACCGAAAGTTCAGGTCATGGTCATCGGATCGCTGATGATCGTCAATGTTGTGATGATGATCGTGTTTGCGGGAATGCTGAAATGGATTTAATGTGCCAGGAAAGGAGAATGTCATGAATATACCGGAATACGTCACGGTGAAGGAAGTCGTTCGAGTGTGCAGGGAGATCGGGCTTTCCGACTGGTCCAAAAAGAAAAAAGCCGTGGTGTCGGAAAAGGAAGCCGCCGTCATCTTGAAAATCGTCAACGTTGAAAAAATGAAAATTCCCCTGGAAGATTTCCGAATGGGATTGGAAGTCGAATTGGAACACGGTACGAGATTTCCCGATGCCAATGTCACCAACAATCATCCGCTTTTGACGGGAAAGATTGTGCTGGCGCATCTCAAGGAAACCATGGATTACTATCGCCGGATCGATGTGGCCGAAATCGAGGGAGATTTGCTCAAGGCCATCCTCTCGGGCAATCTGGAGAAGATCAAATCGAAATACAAAAAATTGGTTTTCGCGCAAAAAGTCTTGGCCGACGTTGTTGGCAAACAACTGAAGTAGCTGTCGTTCCCTTCCATCATGGTCATCGTGTGGGGTCAGCGTCGACTTTGGGGAAGAATTTCTTGACAGAACCAGAGGCCTTTCTTATAGTTGCGGAAGTTTGAGGGAAACGGTTGATATGGCAAGTAATATAGTCTTTTCAGGGAGTCTTTTATTCTTATCTCTCGCCGATGTTTTTCAATTGCTGGGAGGCAATAATTGCACCGGTATTTTGACATTGAAAAACCCCGCGTCGCCGGAGAAAGCCTTTGTGTATTTTGTCAAAGGCAACCCCGTCAATGCCTTTTGGGGCGATCTCAAAGGCCTCAAAGCGGTTTACGCTCTGTTTGGATGGACGGATGGAAAGTATGAATTTTCGGAGGAAGATCTGTCGTGGGTGGAACCGGTCATTCAACAGAATCTGATGGAATTGGTGATGGATGCCGTGCGCTTGCTTGACGACGGCGAGATAGCCAGAATCGGTCCGGGGCCGCTTGACGAAAAAGATATGGAGGAGACGGGACCGGACGGAAAAAAAATGGATTTCATGCATCCGATCAAGGGGCCGGCGGTCGATTACCGGTATGTGACGATCGAAAGAAATTACACGGATGGCGCGATCATTGTCAGGGAAGGGTCGTATGGCAAGTGGTTATGGGTGATTTCTGAAGGGACAGTGAGGATCATCAAGGACACGTCGAAAGGTCCCATCACTTTAGCCCGGTTGGGAGAGGGATGCTTCATCGGCACCATCAGTTCTTTCATCTATGGAGAATATGAACGAAGCGCCACGGTGATCGCTGAAGGAAACGTCCAGTTGTGTATTTTGGACGGCGAATCGCTTCATCGGGAATATTCGGCGCTGTCGGAAAACTTTAAAAAAGTGCTCTTAGGCATGGATAAAAGGTTACGCTTGATCAATCAGATTGCCCTTGAGGCTTTCACCGGCGAATATCAGACGAGACTTCAGACTGATCGCGTTTCGGGTGCCGCCTTTCAAAACAATACGGATCTATACCTCATTCGACGGGGAACCGCCGATATTATCGGTAAAGGACCCTCTGGCGATGTCAAGCTTTTCTCTTTAGGAGACGGTGATGTTTTCGGGAAAATTCCTTTTATGGCTTTCGGCCACGAACCCATATCCGCTGTGGTGATGACCTCGGAAGATTTCGACGCCGAGTTGATCGACAGTCATCTGTTGCAAAATGAATATGAAAAGCTTTCTCCGACCTTCAAGAATTTTGTGATCAGTTCAGCGACAAATATTTCGATGACGACCAAGCTTTTCTACCAGCTGCTCGGACAGGGGCCGTCTTGATCATCGACATTTTTAATCGGCCGGGTGTCTATGCCCACCCGACTTTTTGAATTTCCGGAAGAAAGGAAGAAGCCTGTGCGATCCATTCGAGAGAGCCTAGACGCCCAAAGTGTTGCCGTGATCGGCGCTTCAAGGGATCAAGAAAAACCCGGAGCGCAGCTTCTGAGGGTTTTGAAAGACGTGGGGTATCGGGGCCGGATCGCGGGTGTCAATCCGCAGGGGGGAGAGGTCTTTGGCGTCCCTCTGTATCCAAGCGTCAAGCAGGTTCCGTTCGACGTGGATCTTTCCGTTTTGCTCATCCCGCCCAGGTTTGTTCCGGCTGCCGTTTCGGACTGCATTTCCAAAGGCGTCAAAGGGATTGTCATTTCCGCGGAAGGATTCGCCGAGGCCGGTCCAGAAGGCAAAGTGTATCAAGACGAGGTGGGGGCTTTGTTGCGGTCGTCCGGCGTGAGGGGGTTCGGCCCCAATACACTGGGGATCATCAATACTCAGACGCGTTTGACGACCTCCTATTTCACGACGGAAAAAATGCTCAGGCCCGGTTTGATCGGCCTTTCCGCGCAATCGGGTATTTTTGTCGGGGCTCTTCTTCGGTATTTAAGTTCGCAAGAGGGATTGCACCTTTCCAAAGGGATCGGCCTCGGCAACAAAGTGGACGTCAATGAATCGGATGCCCTGGCCTTTTTTGCCGATGACGACCAGACCAAGATCGTCGGGCTGTATTTGGAAGATGTCAAAGACGGCCGTCGCTTTTTTGATCGGCTCAAAGAAACGGTTTCAAGAAAGCCTGTTTTGATGATCAAAAGCGCGCGTACTCAAGCCGGAGCCCGCGCCTCAGCGTCGCATACCTCGAGCCTCGCCGTGGAGGACGCCGTTTTCGACGGGTCGGTCCGCCAAGCGGGCGCCATCCGTCTGAAATCGATCGATGAACTGGTGTCGACGCTCAAAGGATTTACCGCCATGCCGCTTCCTCGAGGAGGACGTTTGGCATTGGTCACTTACAGCGGAGCCCAGGCGATCATGAGCATCGATACGATGATGGAAGAAGGTCTGACGCTCGCTCAATTCAGTTCGGTTGCGAAAGAAAGAATCGGTCGTGTCATCGCCACAGACTCAAAAAGAAAAAACCCAATCGACATTTTCCCGGATTGGGTTGCGCAAGGTTACGAAAAAACGACGTCGGAAATCGTCAAAGCGCTTTTGGATGACGACGAGGTCGACGGCATCCTCTTTATTTCTTTTGCAGATCAGCACGCAGAGGCTCACCGGCCGCTGATCGAAGCGGTCAAAGAGAATCCTTGTAAACCCTTTTTGGTCTCACTTTTGGGGGATGGGTTGGACAAAGACACCAATGAAAGGTTTTTGGACACCAATGGAATCCCTTGCTTCAATTATCCGGAACAAGCCGTTTCCGTTTTTGGCCGCATGTGGCGGTACGCTCAATTCAAGGCGCGTTTGGCGGGGTGAGCGCGCAGTGATTGGAAAAACCAGCCGGCTTGACCCCCAAGGCTTGTAGAAGCCTTGCCCAATAATTGACCTGGGCCGCGGTGGATGCGAGAATCACGATTTCTCGTTCAGTAAAGCAGGCTTTCAGGCGGCCGACAAAGTCCGGGGGGAAATCAAGCGGTGATCGGGAAATCAAATCCGCGTATTCCATGGCTACCAATTCCCGAGGCGTAAATGTGCTGACGGCATCAAAGGGTATTCGTCCCTCGAGCGCTTGAAACTCCTGTTTTGAAAGACCGAACTGTTCGAAGTCGTAGGCATTCATGTCGATACAGAAAGGGCAGGCCGTGCGGAAAGAGGCTTTGAGACGGACCAGCTTGAGAACGCGCCGATCGAGGGTCTTGTCCTTATGCGCCACCAGGGCTTCCATCAAACCGGAACTGATTGCGGCTTTGGGGAACCAAGCCAGTAATTTTCCGGGAAGAAGGTCTCGTCCCGTGACCTGTTTGGAGATCCATATCCCCATTTTCAAATAAAGAGGGATGTGCTTGGGTGGATCGATGAAGGCGTTCATAAAAACCTCCCGGCGAGTGAAATGAACACGAGAGAAGTGGAATGTTTTGACCCTGTAAAGACTTTATCACGGATCCATCAGGCAATGCAACCGTTTGAAAAAAAGAAAGCATGGTGTTTTGCCGTGATGGCCGGACGGAGGGATGGAATACGGCCTGTCGTTTCGATGGGCGGCAAGCCGCTCCTGCCGGTTTTGGCTTTGGGAGCGGGGACAGCGTGAGAATCGGCGGATGCATAGCCGATGTGGCGAAGGCCGGCAAAACGATTGCTCGACGAGATAACCATGAGCTCCTTGGACACCAACGGCTATTGTTCGATCACGCAGCCGCCTGTGTGCCCCAAAAAGGGCTGCAACGTTGCATTTTGCGCAGGAGCTATCCCTCTGTTTCCTGGGCGGAGGAAAGATGTGTCGGTGATGGCGGCTGATGCGGTTTGAGCAAACGTTCATTTCCGGCATGAGTCGGTGGCATGGAAGCGGGTGACTTCCTTTTGACGAGATGCTTCGATTGACGATTTTCGACCGGGCAATCGCGCCTCTCTGAGGATTTCCGTCATGGAAGGACTGCCAAGTCGATTTGCTCCTCGAAAACGATATCGCCGGCTGTTATCCCCACAGATAAGGCAGATCGGGCGGTTCCTGCCATCCATATCGGCCGTAAAATTCCCGGTCTTTGCGCAGAAGGTTGGACCGATGCGCGGCGTGAAAATCCTCTCGTCCGAACCATGGCGGATACGAGATCGGCCCTTGGATTCTCATTTTCTTCATCCGGTTCTGGTAACCTCGGCGCACCCATTCATCGATACAGAGGTTATAATAAAGCTTCAAAGCATTAACATGACCACGCCACATGTTGGTGGCTGGATGGCGGCTCCAACCTCCGCCCCGGCGGATGGCGCGGAGGATTTGATACGCTTCGACCCTCTGTTTGCCCAACCGTCGATAATCGAGGGCCTGCAGTGATTTTTGAAAGTCGGGGTAAGGCAGAAAGGTCTGCATTATTCCACCACCGTGATCGAATCACCCACGCGGATGACCCCTTCGGACAGGACGCGAACAAAAATGCCTTCTTTCGGCATGACACAGTCACCCACCGAGTGAAAAACGGCGCAGGGGTTCAGGCACGTCTTGCCGATTTGCGAGACCTCCAGAAGGACATCCTTGCCGACCAGGAGTCTCGTTCCCAAAGGCAATGAAAAAAGCTCAATACCCTCCGTCGTCAGATTTTCGGCAAAGTCCCCATATCCGACCCGCAAACCTTTTTGGCGGATCTTTTCGATACTCTCGGAGGCAAGCAGGCTGATCTGCCGGGTCACCATGCCGATATGCGCGTCATTTTCCAAGCCTTGAGAGATCCGAGCTCGGGCCCAACCGACATTGTGCTTTTTTTCGCCTTTTCGGGCGCTGATGTTGACGGACAATATTTTACCCATGGCCGCCTCTATCTCACCGCGATTGCGTCGATTTCCAGAGGCGCGCCTTTGGGCAGCGCTGAGACTTCGACAGTCGATCGAGCAGGCAAAGTGCCTGAGAAAAAGCACGCATAGATATGATTGACGGCTGCAAAATCCGATAGATTTGTCAAGTAAATCGTTGTTTTGACGATCGACGCCAGAGACAGTCCGTTTTCCTCAAGAAGCGTCTTGAGATTGGTCAGAACTTGTTTTGTCGCCGCCTCGATGTCGGTGACGATTTCACCTGTCGTCGGATTCACTGGGATTTGACCAGAAATGAAAATGAGGCCGCCGGCATCGACGGCCAGCGAGTAGGGACCGACGGCAGATAGAGTATGGGAGGTGAGTGTTCTTTTTTCCATGGGTTCATCCTTGTTTTTTTGTGATGACAAAAATGGCATTTTGCGCAAGCAGGTTGGGCCATAGGGTGATCCTGCCCTTGGAGCCCAGATAATGTTCCTCGATGATGACGACGCCCTTGTTGACGCAGTAATCCTTGAAATCGTCAATGGTCAGAAAGCGGACGTTGGGCGTTTCAAACCAGTAATAGGGCAGTGCCTCGTTGATGGGCGTACGGCCCTTGAAAAAAAGCCTCAGACGCGCCGAAAGGTGCGCAAAGTTTGGGAAACCAATGATCACTCGATATCCCACACGCAGCGCTTCTTGGACGACAAAATCCGCTTTTTTGATTTCCTGCATGATCTGATTGAGAATGACATAGTCAAACGATTGATCGGGATAGTCGATAAGGCCGCTCTCGAT
>CAZPTW010000192.1:0-6241 GCA_964589235.1 uncultured Smithella sp.
AGATCGTAAAACGACAAGGTTTGATCACGAAAAATGATGGCGGTCTTGTCCCCATATTTCGTTGCCGCCCGGCGGGCCATATCGCCGATCGTGTCACGATTGATAATGTTGCTCATGGCTGATCCTCTCCTCTCACTCGATTCAAATGTCAAGGTTTTAGGCTCCATCGGCCCCTCCCGCGAGGGGCTTCCCGCCATCGCGGGAAGGACGGTCAATCCCGCGATCCCTTCGTCCTTTATCTTTCTTGATATTTCTTTTCGAATATTTCCTTCAATTTATACTTCTGGATTTTTCCGCTGGCCGTCATGGGGTAGGCATCGACGAACTCCCAGTATTTGGGGATCTTGTGTCGGGCGATTTTTCCTTTGCAGTAGTCGATCAATTCATCGGCGGTCGCCGTGGCGCCGCTTTTGAGCTGAATGGCGGCCAGGACCTGTTCACCGTATTTTTTATCGGGAATACCGATGACCTGGACATTTCCGACTTTGGGATGGGTGAACAAGAATTCTTCAATCTCGCGCGGATAGATGTTTTCTCCGCCCCGGATGATCATGTCTTTGATCCTGCCTGTCACTTTGAAATAGCCGTTTTCATCGACTTCCCCCAAATCCCCCGTGTGGAGCCAACCGTCGCGGTCAATGGCGTGCTCGGTCGCTTCCGGCATCTTGTAGTAGCCTTTCATGACGCATTCGCTGCGGGTGACGATTTCACCTTGCGTGTTGGGGGGAAGGTCCTGACCTGTCTCCGGGCTGACGATTTTCCCCTCGATATCCGGCAACAGCCGGCCCACCGTGGAGACGCGCAGTTTCACCGGGTCGTCGCGACGGGTCATGGTCATCACGGGTGAACTTTCCGTTTGTCCGAAGGCGATGACGATTTCCGGACAGTGCATTTTTTCCCGCACTTGGTTCATGGTCTCTTCGGGGCAAGGCGCTCCCGCCATGATGCCCGTGCGCAAAGACGTCAGGTCGTAGCGGTCGAAATCCGGGTGATTCAGCATCGCGATGAACATGGTCGGTACCCCGTTGATCGCCGTGCATTTTTCCCGGGCGATACTCTGAAGCGCCACGAGGGGATCGAAGGATTCAATCAGTACCATGGCCGAACCGTGATAAACACAGTTGAGCGTGCTCATCACGCAACCGAAACAGTGAAAAACCGGCACATGGATCAAGAGGGCGTCTCTTTCGGTCATGCCCATGACATCACCGACCATGCGGGCGTTGTTGACGATGTTGTGATGCGTGAGCATGACGCCTTTGGGAAACCCGGTGGTGCCCGACGTGTACTGCATATTGATGACGTCGTCGTCGGACAGCGACTGCATGCGGCCGTCGAGGTCCTGATCCGAAATGCTTCCGCCCATCTCCAGCAAATCGGAGAATTTGAACATGCCGGGGGTGTTTTCTCTCTTTCCGATATAGACGACGTTTTTCACCAGCGGCAGATTTTTTGAATCCAGGGCGCCGGGCTTGCATTGGTCGAGCTCGGGAAGGATGCGGCGCACGGTGTCATAAAAGTTGGTGTCACGGTAGGCTTCAATCAAAAAGAGCGTGGTGGAGTCCGATTGTCTCAGAATATACTCCAATTCATGGGATTGATAGTTGGTGTTGACCGTGACCAAAACGGCGCCGACCATGCCCAGCGCAAACTGCAGATAAATCCATTCCGGGACATTGGTCGTCCAGACGGATACATGATCACCGCGTTTGACGCCCATGGCCATCAGGCCTTTGGCCGTTCGGCGGCATTGTTCGTAGAGCTCGCGGTAGGTCAAACGAACGTTGAACTGCGGACAAATCAGCGCGGGGTGATGGGGAAAGCGGTGTTGCGTTTCGGCGATCACCGCTCCCATCGTTTTGTTCACAAAACCGGACATGGGGCATGCTCCTTTGTTGGATTTGCGACATCAACCGTCACCTTGAAAATCCTCCATCGGTTGACGTCCGTTTGCGGGTCGGGGTCAATATAATCCACTTTACGTTAACTGGCAGAAGTATAGTGGAATTTTATTGCTTGTCAATCGTTTTTTTGGAAACCGAGCGGGGAAAGCACCGACTTTGAAAGGGATGTTTGTCCGTTACGGCAGAAATTTCCGGGAAAGAGAGACCCCCGGCATCGGGAGAACATCCACGGCGCCGGCCAACGGGGGGCGGTGGTCGTCTCGCAGCAGCTCTTCGCGGATCTTCCGGAAGTCTTCGGCATGGACCATAAACGCGTCCACCACATCGGGCGCGAAGTGCGTGCCGCGATTTTTTACAATAATATCGACTGCTTGTAAATGCGGGAAGGCCTCCTTGTAGACCCGTTTGGAGGTCAGGGCGTCATAGACGTCCGCCAAAGCGACGATCCGGGCGGAAAGGGGGATGGCGTCACCGGACAGACCGTGGGGATATCCGCTTCCATCCCATTTTTCATGGTGGAAGTAAGCGATTTCCTTCCCGAGGGTAAGAAAAGATTGTCCCTCGATTTTGCCTTCGACCGCTTTTAAAACATCGCCGCCCAAGGTGGTGTGAATTTTGATGATCTCAAACTCGTCGGGCGTCAATTTCCCCGGTTTGAGCAAAATCGCGTCGGGGATCCCCACCTTCCCGATATCGTGTAAAATGGACGAGTGATAGATGTCTTCAATGTATTCCGGCGTGATGTAGCCATGATATTCCGGTTTGGTCGCCAGTTCCTGCGCCAGGATTTTTGCGTATTCCCGAATTCGTTCCAAATGAGCGCCGGTTGCCTCGTCACGGTATTCAGCGAGCTTGGCCAGCCCCAAAATGGTGGCGATGCGGACGTTTTGCATCTTTTGGTAGGACTCAAGCAAATTCCGCTCCAGACGTTTGCGCTCGGTGATATCTCGGCCGAGATTGCGGTATCCCACGATTTTTCCCGCTTTGTCACGGATGGGTGAAACCATGTTTTCCATGCAGGTGACGGTTCCATCTTTACCGAGAATATCCGCTGTGAAAAGACCGGCCCGGGCGTTTTCGTATGAGCTGCGTCGATAGTAGCGTTCCAGACGCTTGAAATCTTCCGGGGCGGTAAAGATTCTGATGCTGGAGCCGATCAGCTCGTCTTTCGTGTATCCGGTGAGGTGGCACAGGGCGGGATTGACAAACGTGATGGTGCCGTCCAAGTCGGTTTCGGAATAGATGTCCTGCATTTCCTCGAGGATTGTCCGGTATTGCTCTTCGCTTCGCCGCAGAGCCTCCTCCGTTTTTTTTCGGGCGTTGATTTCCGCTGTGAGGTCTTCGTAGAGTCTGGCGTTTTGAAGGGAGATCGCCGCCTGTGCTGAAATGATCTGAAGAATTTTCAAATGCTCGGCGGTGAAGGCGTCGGTGGTGAGATTGTTTTCCATATAAAGGACGGCGACCACGGCTGCCTGGCTGAACACAGGCAGGCATAAGATGGATTTGCAGCGTTTTTCCACAATGTGGGGATCGTTGCGGAAATGCGCGTCGAGGGCGGCGTTTCCGAGAATCAGGGGACTTGCGCTTCGGTGGACATAGTGGACAATCGACGATGAGATGTCCGGGCATTCATCCAGGGCGATGGATTGCAAAACGCGGCTTTCACCGGTCAGCACGTCTTCGCTGGCCTGGATGAGCAAGCGGCCGTCGGCGGAAACCAACATGAGATAACCGCGCTGGGCGCCGGCGCTGGTGATGGATAAATGCATGGTTTTGCCTAGGAGATTTTCCAGCCGAATTTCGCTGGAGATCACCCGGGCGACTTCCATGACCGTTGAAAAATCCAGCGTGTGGGAGGAAGATTCCGAGGTGGCGCTGCGGGTATCCTTATCGGACGGCTTGACGGCATTGTCCTGGCGCAAGAAGTCGGGATAGCGCTCCTGCAGATCCTGTTCTTTGGCTGTGGCCCCCCAGAATGTGTAGCCGTTGCGGGCGCGACGGAGAAAAACGCCGGCTTCCGCCGGGTGGTTCCAGCGAATGTAGAAGGTCCCCAGAAGCTCACAGGCGACGGCTTCGATCGGCAGGAAATCATGGTTATGGGCGTCATTGATGGCGGCATGGTAAAGATCGACCGCTTTTCGGAATCGGCCTTCCACACCGGCGAGTTCGGCCAAGATCAAGGTATACATGGGCCGGAAATTCTCCGGGCATAAATGTGCCCATTTTTCAAACAAGCGCAGATGGCGCCGAATGAGGGATCTGAACCGTCTTTGGCGCTTGTCTCCTTCTCTGATGAGCGCCAGCATCGTGAGAGAGAAGAAAAAGAGATACCTCGCCAGGAGATGAGTGCCCTGGAAAACTTTGCTGTGGCGGTCGAATTCCTCCGCCGCTTGCAGCGCCTCCTCGTAGCGCCTGTAGAAATAAAGCAAGACCATTTTGTGATAAAGCCCAAGGCAAAGCCCATGGGCATTGCCTTGGGCCCTGGCCTGTTCAAGGCACGAGTCGAGATCCAGGCCGTTTCCCGAAAGATCGTGGCGCGCGGGGGTCAGGCCTTTCAAGGCCAGAATGAACTGGACAGTCTGTCGATACTCATCGGTGATGATTTTGTTTTTTGACTCCAGCATGAAGGTCTGGTGTTTTTTGAGCTCCTCCATGACATCGTCGAGACGATGATCGAGGAAGAGTCGGGTTTCGGCGACGGCGTTGACGCTGTGGCCGGCGTAGATGAAGTCGCCGGTGTTCATGGCGAGTTCATAAACCTTGAGATAAATTTCAAGGTTATGGCGGAGGTGTTTTTTCCAGTGTTGAATGAAGTAGGCGAAGTTGTGGAGGACCGCGCCTTTCGTTTTGACCGCGTCGAGACGATCGTCAAGTTTAAGCGCCGTGAGCCCCAAACGATAAGCGAGTTCGTAATTTCCGAATTCATTTTGCAGGATGTTGGCCATGCCGATGAACGCGATGCCGGCGTGGGGAACGAGACCGTGGCGCAGGCTGTCGGTCACTCCCCGAAGCGCCATGAAGGCGATGAGATTTTTGTTCATGTAATAGGCGGGGTGCCCCAAATGGAGCATCAACTCGTGGGCGGCCAGCAAATGTTTGTCTTGCATGCGCGGCAGATTCACGACAGCGTCGATGCCGGTTTTTTTCAAGAGATAGGCCGCCTTGATCCATTCCCGGATGACGGGGCCGCGTCCCATGTCGATTTTCAAATGGAGGTTGAATATTTTCAAAGCGGTGAGCCCCAGTTCGACGGCGTCTTTGGGGGGGCCGATGGTCGTGTAGAGTTTGATCATGGTCGTGAAGGCCCGCGCTTGATCGGGTTTGGAGGCCGCCGATGTGATGAGGACGTTGAAGAGCCGCTCGGCTTCGGCGAAGTTGCGCATGAGGTAGCGACATTCCATGAGTTCGCTGAAAAGAGGGTAGGCAAGATCGTAGGCGTCGCGCCAGCCGTTTGGCCCGATCAGTTCGATGCCGCATTCGAAATAGCCGGCCGCCGCCTCGTAAGCTGAAGCATCTTCGGCCTTGATGCCCGCTTTGAGGTTGAGTTCGGCCAGGCGCTTTCGCTCTTGAGGCGTGGTGAGGCACCGATGGGCCGAATTCAGATGGTCACAAATGTAGAAAAGACGATTCGGCAGTTTTTCAGACCCGGCGGCGTAAAACGCCCGGGTGCCGATTTCGTAATGAATTTTCTCCCGTTGGCCGGGGTCTAAAAGCTGATAGGCCGCCTCCTGGATGCGATTGTGCTGAAAGCGGTAGAGGTCTCCCGCATCGATGATCAAGCCCTCCTGGATCAGGTGGTCCATGATGGAAAGAATGTCGCTGACGGGGCGCCGGCTGATCAACGCCAGGGTGTCAAGATCGAACCGGTTGCCGATGCAGGCGCAAATTTTGACGATTTCGAGATGGTCATCAGGCAGCCGATAGAGTTTCTCGGTCATAAACCAGACGACATTTTCCGTCACCTGCAAGAGGCGGATCTTTTGAAGATCCCAAGACCATCCCGATACCGAGTCGAACTGGATATGCCGCTCGTCGTGGAGGGTTTTGAGAAATTGGTGCACAAAAAAAGGATTGCCTTTGGTTTTTTCGCGGACGATGCGCGCCAAAGGCAAGGAGACCTCGGCTGGGCAGTTGAGCATGGATCGAAGCAGGATGTTGACCGCTTCCGGATCGAGCGATTTGAGGCAAAGGGTGTTGAGTTCCGTGCCGGAGGCCGTGATGGTCTGGATGACGCGAAACAGGGGATGATCCAAGGAACACTCGGTCTCCCGGTATGCCCCGATGAAAAGGATGTGGCGCAAATCCCGATCCGTGGCAAGCCTTTCCAAAAGATGAAG
>CAZPTW010000193.1:0-6214 GCA_964589235.1 uncultured Smithella sp.
GTCGGCTTTTTTACATCAAAGTTATCTGAAAATCAAGACTTTATATGAGGCCCAGTTTGATGTTTTCCAAAATGGCCCGATCTTCGCGAGAAAGTTCGGCCTTCTCGAGCAAATCCGGTCTGCGTAGCCAAGTTCTCTTAATCGTTTGAGTTCTCCTCCATTGCTCGATTTGCGCGTGATTTCCGGAGACGAGCACATCAGGAACACACCATCCTCTGTACTCGGCGGGACGAGTGTATTGGGGGTATTCTAAAAGCCCTTGAGAAAAGGATTCTGTCTGGAGGGAGTCCTCGTTTCCCAAAACCCCCGGAATCAAGCGCGCCACAGCGTCAATCACGACCAGCGCAGATAGCTCGCCTCCCGTTAGAATATAATCACCGATAGAGATCTCCCGGTCGACAAGATGTAAACGAATACGCTCGTCAAAACCTTCATAGCGCCCGCAAATCAAAACAATCTGTTCATATCGGGTCAATTGAACGGCCATTTTCTGGTTGAAGGTTTCTCCTTGGGGTGTCATCAACACAACCAATGGATTGAGATCAGGATGCTTAATGATTGAAAGCGCGCGTTCGACAGGTTCCACTTTCATCACCATTCCGCAACCTCCGCCGTAGGGGGCATCATCTGTCATCCGATGTTTATCAAAAGCCCATTTTCGGATGTCGTGCAATTCGATTTGAATCAGCCCCCTCTCTCGGGCCTTTTTTAAAAGGCTAAAATCAATAGGAGATTTCATCATCTCCGGGAAAATGGACAAAACATCAAATCGAATCACGACAAAGACCTTTCAGCAATCTGATGATCATTCTACGTTCTGCCAAATCGATTCGGGCAATGACATCGGCAATGGCCGGAATAAGAATTTCTTCGTCGTCATTTTGGCATACATAGACATCATTACTGCCCGTGGGAAAAATCGAGCGGATGGTTCCTAGGTATCGGCCATCTTCGGAAAAGACATTCAATCCAATGATATCATGCCAATAATATTCATCTTCTTCCAATTCTTGCAGACAATTTCGCGGAAGCAACAATCTGGAACCGACCAGACAACTGGCCGCTTCCACACTGTTGACTCCAACGAACTCGATGAACAAAAACTTACCGGAAGGATCTACTTTCTTGACTTCGTGACGACTTTTCAGACCGGTTCTTGTTTCAACATAAACAACGTCTAATCGGTCTAAAATCGCATGGGATTCCAAATAAGATAAAGCTTTTACACACCCTCGGAGACCGCGTGTTTTGACGATCTCCCCAAAAACAAAAAAATCCATTACTACTCGATAATTTCCAGAACTGCCCTCTTATGAACTTTTGCTGACGTGGCGCTCAGTATCGTCCTGATTGCCTTGGCCGTTCGTCCCTGTTTGCCGATGACTTTCCCTAAATCTTCCTTAGCCACACGCAGTTCAATGACAGATGTCTGTTCGCCGATGACTTCAGTGACTTCCACTTTATCAGGGTTATCCACCAAAGATTGAGATATGTACTTAATCAAATCCTTCATCGTCAGCACCTCCACTGAAATTTGGTTAATGCATCTGAAAACTCACTTCAATATTCGCACTGCTTGCTAAATTAATGACGCGGGACTTACAATACGATCTCTAATTTTCGTCTCACAGCTGAACAAATAACACCCTCTATTTGATGGTTGCTTCGATACCCTTCGTTTTTAAAAGATTGGCAACCGTCAAGGTTGGTTTAGCCCCTTTGGCCAACCATTCGCGAACACGGTCTTCTTTCACCGAAATGTCCGCCGGGTTTTTCTTAGGATCATAATTTCCGAGGATTTCCAAAAACCTGCCATCTCGAGGGTATTCGCTTTCGGCGGCCACTATTCTGTAAAAAGGTCTACTTTTCGCTCCCATACGTGTTAATCGGATTTTCACTGCCATTGAGTTTTTTTCAAAACCTCCTTAAAAGTAAAAGTGTTGATTATTTTTATCACATTTTATTTGAATTTAAAAGGAAAATTCCTCATAAAAGATTTGACCCCTCCTTGGGAATTGACCCTCTTCATGATTTTTCGGATTTCCACATAACTTTTGATCAGCTGATTGACGTCTTGAACGGTCGTCCCGCTGCCCATCGCGATTCTTTTTCGCCGGCGACCGTCGATGATTAAATAATTTTGGCGCTCCTTGTTCGTCATGGAATCGATGATGGCCATGATTTTCACCAATTCCTTTTCATCCGGTTGAACATCCTTGATCGCCTTGATCTTGCTCATTCCCGGAATCATTCCCATGATATCGCCGATGGACCCCATTTTTTTGAGCTGTCGAAGATGATTGCGAAAATCCTCCAGGGTAAAATCTTTTTTGCGCAGAGATTCCCGCATCTGCTTGGCTGTTTTTTCATCCAAAGTGGCTTGGGCTTTTTCAACCAAAGACAAGATGTCCCCCATCCCCAGAATCCGACTGGCCATTCTTTCGGGATGAAAAACCTCCAGGGCGTCGATTTTTTCACCGATTCCGACGAACTTAAGCGGTTTCCCGACAACGGCTTTGAGCGAAAGAGCGGCACCGCCGCGGGCATCACCGTCCATCTTCGTCATGATGACGCCGTCAATGCCGATCAGTTCGTTGAATTTCAAGCCGACATTGACCGCGTCCTGGCCGGTCATGGCATCCGCTACATACAAAATTTCCGCTGGATTGACTTTCTCTTTGATCTTGCGAAGCTCATCCATCAACAAATCATCGATGTGCAACCGCCCCGCTGTATCGATGATCACAACCTCGTATCCTTCCTTTCTCGCCTCCTCAACAGCTGCCACACAGATTTTGACGGGATCTCGCTCCTGACCCGCTTCATACACGCCTGCGTTGATCTGCTTTCCCAACACGGCCAACTGCTGCATGGCCGCAGGCCGATAAACGTCGGCTGAAACCAGGTAAACCCTTTTTTCTTTGGAGAGCAACCGGGCGAGTTTCGCGGCCGTGGTCGTTTTCCCACATCCCTGCAAGCCAACCAGCATGATCGGCGCAGGAATTTTTGCGCCGAATTTGATGCTCGCGCTGGTTTGCCCCATCAATTCCACCAAACGGTCGTAGACGATCTTGACCACTTGTTGGCCAGGGGTAATGCTTTCCAGCACTTCCTTGCCGATGGCCAACTGTCGCACCCCCTCGATGAAATCCTTGACGACCTTGAAGTTGACATCCGCCTCGAGGAGCGCCATGCGGACTTCCTTGAGCGCGGCATTGACACTCTCCTCGTTCAAAACGCCTCGCCCTTTGAGCTTCTTGAAAATCCCTTCCAGTTTTTCAGACAAACTTTCGAACATAAATCCAACCTTTACTTAATGAGGTCTATCTTTATCCACACCGGTCTGACGAATGATGCAAGTCGTTTTAACTTGTTTCGATATTTTTTCCGCCGCGCTCTTGGCTTGGGCTCTCGTTTCAAAACCTGTGGCGATAATGCGATACCAGATGCCCTTGCCTTTGATATCCGTTTTGACGACTTTCGATTTATACCCCAAATCGGCGACGGATTTATGAATTTGTTCGGCTTTGTTCTTATCCTTTACCGAGGCCACATGAATAAAAAAAGACGAAGGGCTTGATCCAGAGACGGCCGCTTCTTCTTTTTGATGTCCTCTGTTGGCGGCCGCAATTTTTTCTTCAATCACATCTTTTTTTCTGGAAGGCGTCGCTTCACGTTTTTCCAACGGCTCTTCCGCTTGCGGTTTCAGATCCTGCCCAACGGTTTCAGAAGGGTTTTGATCGATCGCCACCTCTTTTTCCTGAACTTTTTCCGGGACAGGCGGCAGCTCGACCGGTACGGGTTTGGCCCCCGTCAGGGTACGATGAAAAGACAAATCGATGTTGCCCCGGCCCGCCCCGGTATCAGCCGCTTCCTGCATATTTTGGCGGCTCGCGACTTTCGCCGGCCGCCAAAAGAACGAAAGAACGCGCTGCGGCATGGAGGAAATCTTTTCCGGATAGGTGTCGATATGCTCGCCGACCATGACGCCCAAAATGAAAGAGACACACAAAAGCATAGCCATTCCGGCCACCGTGAGGATCAACCCGGTTCTCCCCAATCTCAATTCAAATTTTTTTATATTTTCAGCACCCATCCCATTGGTTCCCTTCAAAGATCTGTCTCAACGTTTCTCCACAAGACAAATAGGCGATGGAGGAAGACACCTACATCTTTTCCGGCGCGCTGACGCCCAAAATTTTCAACGCATTGGCCAACACCACCCGGATGGCGTCAATCAGGACAAGCCTCGCCGCCGTCAGGTTGTCATCGTCTGTGATCACCTTATTTTTGTTATAGTAGCTGTGAAACACTCCAGCCAATTCATTTAGGTAAAAGGTCAGGCGGTGAACCTCCAACGATTTTGCCGCCCCTTCGAGAATTTCCGGATACCGCGCCATCATCTTGATGAGCGTCTTTTCTTCCGGTTGTGCGATCAAATCCCCGTCGATCTCTTCAAAAGCGGGCCTCTGAATATTCCGTTCGCCGGCCATCCTGAAGATGCTGCAAATCCTGGCGTGCGCATATTGAACATAATATACCGGATTTTCGTTGGATTGTTTCTTGGCGACCTCCAGATCGAAATCCAAGTGAGAATCCGACCGGCGCATTAAGAAATTGTATCGCGCGGCATCCTTCCCCACCTCGTCGAGCACTTCTCTGAGCGTCACGAATTCACCCGACCGTGTGGACATCGCCACCGGCTCGCCGGCGCGCAGGAGATTGACCAGCTGCACCAAAATAATTTTCAGACGGTCTTTTTGATATCCCATCGCCTCAACAGCCGCCCAGAGTCTGGGCATGTAGCCGTGATGATCCGCCCCCCAGATATCAATTAAAACATCAAACCCACGGGAAAACTTATTCTTGTGATAGGCGATGTCGGCTGCAAAATAAGTCGGCTCACCGTTTCTACGGACGACCACACGATCTTTTTCATCACCGAAGGCCGTCGATCTGAACCAGAGGGTGCCATCGTCCGAATAAATAAATCCCTGTTTCTCTAAAAAAGCCAAAAGATCGGCGACCCCGTTTTCTTTGTACAATTCTTTTTCGCTGAAATAATGATCGAATACCACACCGAAATCTTCCAGATCCCGTTTGATCTCGTCAAGAATCAAACCGCCGGCGATCCCGTTGAAATAGGCAATGGTTTCATTTTCATCGGCGGAAAGATATTTTCCCCCGTCGGTTTGCATGATGCCAGCCGCAATGTCCTTGATATAATCGCCGCGATAACAATTTTCAGGAAGCTCGACAATCTCCCCCATGGCTTCCCGATAACGATACCAGACGGACTTTCCAAGGTTATTCATCTGATTGCCCGCGTCATTGATATAATACTCCTTGGATACGACATAGCCCGCTGTTTGAAGCAAATTGGCCAAAACGTCGCCTACAACCGCACCTCGCGCATGCCCGATATGCAGCGGCCCGGTGGGATTGGCACTGACGAACTCGACGAGAACTCTCTGGCCGGCACCGATATCCAGCCTGCCAAAACGTTCCTTCTGATCGAGAATATCTTGCAAAACCCTTTTCCACACCTCATCCTTGATAAAAAAATTTAAAAAACCCGGCCCTGCAATTTGGATCTTTTCCAGCATGCCTTCCGGATCAGGCAGGTTGCCCCGAATCGCTTCGGCGATCTTACGCGGGCTTTGCTTGGCCTGCGATGCGAGCACCATCGCCACATTGGAGGCATAATCCCCATGGTCCGGATTGGCAGGCACTTCCAATTCAATTCTCGATACATCCACAGCGGGCAAAAGCCCTTTTTCCGCACAGGCCGACAATGCCAATATCACCATATCACAGAGTTTTTTCTTCATCTCAGCATCTGTTCGCCTTTCCTGATAAAAAATAACCAGCGGCTTTTATCATTAGCCGCCCCTCCTGGCAAGCTCGAGTATCATATCCTAAAAGGTCTTGTCGTGGTTGCTTTTTTGAAAATGGAATCCTTTTGCGGGTTTTACATCCATTTCCGCAACATGGGGCCGTCCGCATCTCCCATCGCACTACCCGATTTCCAACAGAATTTTGTTGAGTTCCTTGATTTCATCGCGAAGTCGGGCGGCTTTTTCGAATTCCAGATTTTTGGCGGCTTCCTTCATTTCCGCAGTCAGCTTCTTGATCAAGGCGGGGAGGTTTTCTTCTTTCACAGGGGCCGCCTTTTTTCCTGCATCCACCGAGACGGTCACATAGTCCGCTTCAT
>CAZPTW010000194.1:0-6210 GCA_964589235.1 uncultured Smithella sp.
TTAGAAGATAAAGATCGTTTGATAAGAAAGATTGAGATAGAAAACGCTCGAAAAATATCTCAGAAACATTCCTCAATCAGTCCTGAGGTTCGTGCATCCGTCTTCGGTATTTTGTGGGATAGAACGGATTTAAGAAAACGCATTGCGTTGCGTTTGGATCAAAGGTTGTCTGCGGGTTTGATAGAAGAAGTGGAACGATTGCATCAAAGAGGTGTGACGTGGGAACGACTGGAGAGTTTTGGTTTGGAATACCGGTTCGTCGCACGGTACCTGCAAAATATAATTTCGAAAGACGAAATGGTCGAAAAGCTTAGAATCGCTATAGGACAATTCGCTAAAAGACAGATGACCTGGTTTAGAAGGATGGAGAAAAGGGGTGTGGCGATCGAGTGGATCCATGGGTATGATTATGGGGCTCTCCAAGCAAAGATCCGACAGATAATAACATGAAAAAAGAGTCTTCGGCGAAAGATTATCTAGACAGGTACGGTGCCTCTCAAAAGTGGAAAATATATGCTGAATCTATCCAAGGAATCAGGCAGGTGGTCGTCATTCCTGCATACGCCGAGCGGGAAATGCTTTTTAAGACATTGGCCTCTCTTGCGGATAATCGGGCGTCATTGTTGAATCAGACACTCGTGATTTGTGTGATCAACAACAAAGAAAACGCTCCCAGATGGATTCGCGACAATAATGCAGAGACCATTAGGATTCTAGAGGCTTGTATTCAGCGTCGGTTATTTGACTTGCGAAGGTGTCTCCATGAAAGTCAGATGGAGCTTGAATTATTTCAGAGAATCGTTTCGAGTGGATTACGAATTGCCCATATCGATGCCAGTTCATCAGGGCTGGAAATCCCCCAAAGAGAAGGTGGGGTGGGCACGGCACGGAAAATTGGAATGGATATGGCCATCAGGTTATTGGAAGGATCTGGTGACGGGAACTTGAGATTCATCTTAAGCCTTGATGCCGACACATTGGTAAGGCCTGATTATTTGGAGGCGGTTCTCTCGTCATTTCCCAAAAAAGCGAGCGCGGCGGTTATCAGTTATGAGCATCAAATGCCCTTAAGCACTGTCGAGAGACAGGCAATTTGTGTATATGAAATTTTCTTACGCTATTGGGTTTGGGGATTGCAATATGCCGAATCGCCATATGCTTTTCATTCCATCGGTTCTACCATTGTGACGACGACGGAGGCATACATTGCCGTCAGAGGGATGAACCGACGTGAAGCAGGCGAAGACTTTTACTTTTTGAATAAGCTGGCCAAAGTCGGATCGGTGTTTAACCGTACCGGGACCATTGTATATCCTTCCGCCAGAATATCCAGGCGTGTGCCCTTTGGAACGGGGGCGACGATCGAAAAAATTTCTGCAACTCACTATCTCAATTTCGGCTTCTACGATCCGGTTGTCTTTCAAATTTTAAAATCATGGCTTGAACTTATCCGTACCTCATATCACCGTGACGCAGATCAAATACTTCATGACGCAAAAAGAATTCATCGAGGTCTCGAAGATTTCTTGATACTGAAGAAGTTTTCGTCGGTGTGGGCGAAAATTCAAAAAAACGCAAAAGATTCGGTGGTGTTTGAGCGTCAATGTCACGGTTGGTTTGATGGATTTGTGACACTGAAACTCATCAATTTTTTAACGAGGAATTATTTTCCAAAAATTTCCGCCCACGCGGCTATAAAAAAGATGATATCTTTAGAGAATACCCAGTTTTCACTTGCGTCAAACGATAGCTGGGTATGGGATATCTTGACGTATCTACGCCGACGAAGCAAAAAAACAAATGCCCCTTGAAATAGGACAATCCGCTTGACTTGGTCGGGAAGTTGAGTCTATAGGTCGAAACATAAATCGATATATTATAAAGTTTTCGGGGTAAATTCATGAGCAAAGAAACAAGGTACTTTCTGATTGCGATTTGTATCATCGCTGTTGCGATCGTTTCAGGGTGCGAAAAAAAAGAAAACAAGGACAAAGCAAAACTGCCTTCCAATGAGACACAGCAAAGTTCACAAGGCACGGCGTCTCCTGGCACACTCGGACCGTTTTCAATCACGCAGGAACCGGTCATTGCGCCGGAGAAAAAAGATTTAAATCCGAAACAGTCGCAAGGGATTGCCATTAGTGTGGACGGCAATGTTTTGACGAAAGAGGAACTCGAACGAAAGACGAAAGAAGCCATGCAGCTTCTAAAGGGAAAATATCCTGAAGAGAAGAGAAGTGAGGTTTATGAGGGTATTAAGAAAAAGATCATGGATGACTTTGTCGTGCGTACTTTATTGGTAACGGAAGTCAATCAGAAGAAAATTGCTGTCACGGAAAAGGAAATTCAGAATGAACTTGCGCGGATCAAAGCAAATCTCCCGCCGGGCAAAGAAGTGAATGATTTTTTGAAGGAAAATAGAATCAGCAGAGAAGATTTGGCGTTGGGGATAAAGATTAGAAAACTCGTGGAAAAAGAAGCTGGAAAAAGCATCAAACCGACAGAGAAAGAAATAAATCAATTCTACGCTGAAAACAAAGACAAATTTATTCAAGAAGAAAGTGTCCATGTCCGTCATATTTTAACGACCATCGATCCAAAAGATGATGAGAAAACAAAGGCGGAAAAGAAAGCGAAAATGGAAACACTGCGCAAGCAGATTATTGAAGGGGCCGACTTTGCCGAGATCGCCAAGAAGCATTCTGATTGTCCCAGTAAAGAAGGAGGCGGAGATCTTGGCGACATTAAAAAAGGCCAGACGGTCAAGCCTTTTGAAGATGCTGCTTTTTCTCAAGAAGTTAACGCTATTGGTCCGGTTATCACAACGGAGTATGGTTACCATATCATTCAAGTCCTTGGGAAAAATCCTTCGAAGGTCACTAAGTTGGATGAGGTGAGAGATAAAATCGCCATGCATCTTGAGCAAAATAAGCATCGTGATGCATTTGGGAAATTGATGGATCGGTTACAAAAAAATGCCGTTATTTTAAGATATGAAAAATAATGAGACATAAAGAAATCGGTCAAATTGATGAAGGACTATGGCTTTTCGGAACTGAGGAATCCTGTGTCTATTTGCTTGAAGGAGATGATTCATCCGCGCTCATCAGTGCCGGTATCAGCTACATTATCCCAGATATTCTAAGACAGATAGCCACATGGAAGAGATCCCAAAGGAAGATCAGGCATATCATTATTTTACATTCTCATTTTGATCACATCGGAATTGTTCCTTATCTGAAAAGAATACAGCCGGACTTAAACATTTACGCCTCTGAGAGAGCTTGGAAAATTTTATCGAATCCTAAAGCGGCATCCGTCATGGAGGATTACACACTCAAAGTATGTAAGAGAGTTCGAGGGAACACGGATGATCTTGCCGCCATCGACTGGCAATGGCGGCAAGATATTTTTGGAGATTCGTTAAGGCAGGGAAGCCGTATAGAACTCGGAGGAAGACATATTGAATTTCACGAAAGTCCTGGACATTCTTCATGTTCATTGACAGCCTACGTGCCAGAGCTCAAAGCGTTGTTTCCCTCCGATGCCGTAGCAATTCCTTATCGAGATGAATATGTCATTGCTGCGGGGTCAAGTTTCGATGAGTACAAAAAAAGTCTAGATCGATTAGGGTGTCTCGATGTCGAAATCATTGGAGCAGATCATTACGGATATATCACCAAGAGTGAGGCAAGACAGTACATTGCAAGAAGCAAAGAGGCAGCGGAGCAGATGATCTCAACGCTGAAAGCGGCTCTCGAACAATTCGGAAATATTCATGAAACGGCGTTGGAATTGGTCAAAAACCATTATGAACGGCGCCCGGATTATTTTGTCGCTCCGGAAATTTTAGTTTCAACTTATACGCAAATGCTCAAACAGTTTTTACCTCTAGAAGATTCGACGTTCATTTAAAACTGTGTTCACTGTCTGGAAATGTCTCTGATTTGACTTCCTGGATATACTTTTTCACAGCATTTCGAATTTCTTGGTTCAAATTTGCGAATTTTTTAACGAACTTTGGAGTCATTCTTTCATACATTCCCAGCATGTCATTGACGACGAGAACTTGTCCATCGCAATGCACACCAGCGCCGATGCCAATGGTCGGAATGGTAAGACTATCCGTTATTTCAGCAGCAAGTTTTTCTGGGACACACTCGAGAACGAGTGCAAAAGCACCGGCGTTTTCCAATGTTTTTGCATCACGAATCATTTGCGAGGCGGCATCTTCCTTTTTACCTTGCACTTTATAACCGCCCAACTGATGTATGGATTGCGGGGTCAGTCCCAGGTGAGCCATGACGGGAATACCGGACGATGTGAGTTTGAAAATGGTTTCCGCCTGTTCTTCTCCGCCTTCCAGTTTGACGGCCTGGGCGTCAGCTTCTTTCAAGAAACGTCCGGCATTAGCCAGAGCTTGACTCGGCGAGATATGATAGGAGAGAAATGGCAAATCGGCTACAACCATGGCTTTCTCAACGCCACGTGCAACAGCGCGCGTGTGATGCAGCATGTCTTCCATCGTCACCGGGAGAGTGGTGTCATAACCTAAAATGACATTGCCAAGGGAGTCGCCCACGAGAATGATGTCAATGTCGCTGTCATCCAATAGCGAAGCCATCCCGAAATCGTATGCTGTCAGCATTGCAATTTTTTCCCCTTGCGCTTTCATCTTCTTGATATCGAGAATCGTACGACGAGACATTTTACCGACTGTACTCATGATTTGCTCCTTTCAATAGCCCCCTGATACGTTTTGCTTGGGTGTTGTTGATCGTGCCTTTTTGCTGGGCCAGATCAACCGTGATTTTCCCAAGTTCCGAGTAAAGAGGCCGAAAATGTGAAAGTTGTCCTGTGAAGGCTTTAAGATGCTTTTCAATCGTTCCGACATCGGCCCGCGCGATGGGGCCGGTAAGGGCACCGGCGCACCCCTGCCTTTCGATATTTTTTAAACTACCATAAACCAAAGGCATATAAGCCTTCAACGCGTTTTTTTCTTTGAATCCAGCGGCAATGGATATTGTATCAACAACGCTCATTAGGGTTACCAGATAATTGGAAGCGATGCATGCAGCTGCGTGATACAAGGGTTTTTGTCTTGATGAAATAAGGATGGGAATACCTTTCAAGGCATGAACGAGAGCGACGGATATGGTTTGGGCGCCTCTACCAGCCGTAATACCAAAATAGCTTCCCGGGATGCTGGAAATTGCACCATCTATGGAAGAGAAACTTTGTAATGGGTGAATACTCGCTACTGCCCCCCCTGCATTAGATGCGGGGGCAAGGAGTTCCAACCCACCAGCGCCGCTTAAATGAAAAACCTTTTTACCCTTGAGGGAAGTGTTCTGAGCGATCTCTTTGCAAACTTCGAGGATTTGGTCATCGCGGGTTGTAATGAAGATACAATCGGCGATCGATGCCGCTTGAGCAGGATTTTTGTAACTTTTAGCTTGAATGTATTTTTGAGCACGTTTCAATTGAGCGGACGAAAGGTCCGACATGCCAACGATGGAATAACCGGCTTGTTGGAGGAGCTTGCCGATGGCGGTGCCCACCATGCCAGTTCCGATAATGACGAATTTAGAGGAGTGTTTTCTCATAATAAAAAGGCCTTCCGCTTGAAACACAGGAAGACCGATAATTAATCGTTTGCGCTCATTCAGGCCGTCTCGGTCCCTATCTGTGATCCAAGCGGTTTAAAGATGTGTAACATAGGGCCGCCTTTGCGTCAAATGGTATTTCAAGAAATTAATGTTACTTGTTTTTAGAGGATCTGTCGGCTATATAAACAAATTGGAGTGTCTATGAAATTTGTGGATTTGATGATTTATGATCTTGACGGCACTTTGGCGGATACCGGTGCTGATCTTACCGCAGCGGTCAATTATACATTGACGGTCATGAAGCTTCAGGAGCGGTCTTATCAGGAAATTATCGGGTTTGTCGGTGATGGTATCCGAAGCTTGCTTGAGAAGTCTCTAGGTGAAAGTCATCGGACAAAAGTCGATGAGGCTTTGAAAATCTTTAGCGCCTATTATGAAAAACACCTTTTGGACAAGACGGTTCTTCTGCCTCATGTCCAAGATGTTTTAGAGCATTTTCGAAATAAAAAGAAAGTCATTTTGACGAATAAGCGATATTACTTGGCATTGGACATCGTGCGTGGTTTAAACATCGAAAAGCATTTTCTTGAAATTATCGGTG
>CAZPTW010000195.1:0-6208 GCA_964589235.1 uncultured Smithella sp.
AAAAGAATGATAATGCCGATGACAATCAAAGCAATGAAGACATTGCGATCAAAAGGGCTGCCTTCCAGATAATAGTCCGATGTGGCATCGGTGACTCCGTATCCAAACCAGGATGATATGGCGCGTGAAGCGAAGATAGCAAACCATGCCCATGGTATCCAAATGGCGTAAGATACATTCGGATTTCTTTTGGCATCCTGTCTAAACAGGTAGAAAATGAAGGCAAAACAAAAGAAGAGGATAATGTTACGTGGCATAATGGATTAATGATGAATGATCATCGGTGGTGTGACAAATCAGGTGATTGTTCTTGCGATGACCTGGCGTTGGATCAGTTCCAGTGTCAACAACTGCGTGATTTCCGTTGTGTAATTGCCGTAGCCTTTTGTATGGCTTTCAACGATATGCTCGACGGTCTTCCGGTTCAGATAAGGCCTGGAGAGCGTCTTGTTATCAAGGAGGACTGCTTTCACGTAGCCGGAAAGTTCGTCACGGTACCAGACGCGGAAATGATAAAACTTGTGACGGCCTAAAAACAATCTCTCCAAATGCATCCGCTTGAACAGATAATCCAATTGTGCAAGCCATTGCGGCATACCGTAATTGTAGGCGTACTCGGCCTTGAACAAGAATTCACTGTAGATGTGCCTTAAAGCGGATAACATGAAGATGTGTTTTCCGCCTACGCCGCGATCGGTGGGGATGGCGGCTAATGTTGGGTTACCGTCGGTAATCAGACGCAAAGAGAGCTCTTTATTATCGCGTGCGCCAAAGGGTGCCCGATACATCAGGGCGACAAGATCATTATCCAGATACGGGGTGCGTAACGTCAACTGAGACTGTTCACTGATCATCCGGTTGTTGCTGAGCCAGGGCGTGTCTTTGAATAATGTAAAGGTCAGGGAATTGGCGCTGGATTGATCGATTTCCTTAAGCGTCAAAGCGGCCTTGTCCATCAAATTCGCCAGTTCCGGCGTGAACGAATTTTGAAGAGGTTTTGCCGCTTTCAGCCAGCGGATATTCCGTAAAACTTCACTGCCGAAATTACCGGTCATTCGGATGGGGGCTATTTTTCTGGCAATAGCATTAACATAGATTTCCGGCGCGCCTGCAACATCGAGGTATCCATCTGTTATATAAACGGTTCTCTCCGCGTATGTGCCGAAGTTATCGAGAAACTGCGCATCAACAGGGATAGATTGATGTGTTTGTGATGATATGCCTGCAACTTGCCGGGCGATTTTTACATCATAGCAATCGCGATATATTCCGGAGAAAGTATAGCAGGGGTACTTTCCCTCGGCGAGAATAATGTTTGCCATGAGCATCCGTGTGTCCAGGCCCCCGGTGAGAGAGATGCCTATTGGCTGCGTACTGCGGAAATAACGGGGCAGTATGCGGATGAATGTTTCTTTCAGTTTTTCATAAAAGAATTCTTTTTCCAGCCAGGGCTGATTTTCCCACTCCCTGACATCGAAATATGATTTCTTATCGGGAATATGACTTCCGGAAAAGGTCCAGGCAGACCCCGCAGGCAGAAGATAAATCCTGTTGAAGAGCGTTCTGTTTTCCAATACGCAACCGCAGGCTAACCATTCGCCGACACCTTTCATATCCAGATCGCGCAATTCCGGGCATACGGCAAGCAGGGCTTTGGCTTCCGATGCAAAATAAAACGCATCTTTGCTTTCATGATAATAGATTCTTTGAACGCCAAAGCGATCATTGAAAAGAATCATCTTCTTTTCTTTGAGATCAATCAGCATTCCGCTAAACGAGCCATTGAGTGTCTTGAGAAAATCAACGCCATGTTCCTCGTACAAGTGGACCAGATAACCGGCATTGGTGTTCTCAAATCGATGATTCTTTGCTTTCAATTTATTGAATACGTCTTGATCGGCAAAGTTCTCTCCCGTGAAGATCAATACGATATTTTTCTTTTCATTCCAGACGGGCATGCAATCTGAAAAAGATCCGGGATGGCATGTCCATCCTGCGTATATTCCATCCGACTCATTTTCGTAAGTTCCGCATGAATAGAAGGTTTCATGCATCATGGTGTTGACCATGATTTCCAGATGTTGTTTGTGTTGACCTTCGGCGTATTTTGATATGATTCCAATGATTCCTGGCATATATATCCTTTAAGAATCCGTTAACGATTTCGTGTGTTTTTAATGATTGCTCTTATGTGTTTTGATTTCTTGATCATCAGGTCTAATAAGGCTGCGCGGGTGGTACTGGAGTAATAATATTGTCCGATATGTGAAATATCCTCCCCGCTTTTACCAACCACACCACATTTAAACCGATAAACACCGGGATTTGTGTTCGGGTCGATTCCCCCAAGGTCATAGAATCGACAACCGTTTTCTTTGAGCGTCTGTATCATGTGCCACTGGAGCAGATTCGAGCCGTTCAGCTTCATTCCGTCGTCACCTGTTGCGCCCAGCAGATAGATGCCTGTTCCGCCGGTGCACGAGCACATGGACACTGCAACCGCTTTGCCCTCAGCTTCGCAGACAAAAATTTTCATCTTTTGTTCATCGGACAGGCGATTTTGAATCTTTCCGTACTCGTCATAGTCTACGCCCGGTATGTAATGTTTGCGATCGATCATTTCCTTTTGCAAGTTTAGAAAAATGGAATAGAAATGATCATCCGTACCTTCAATAATGGTGAGATTATTTTTTTTTGCTTTATTGAGCTGATTGCGCCATTTCTGGTCGAAATTCTTCGTAAGTTCATCCAGCGATGGAGAGATATCCAGTCTCAATGTCCGATAAGGTCTTTCTTCCGGGTTGTGAATATATCCTTTCTCTGTCAGATGAGTTTTACATGCCGCATGACGGTCATCGATAATATTTGGCCACAGCCGCACCAATAATTTTCTTCTGACGGCATATTCCGATTTTATCGCTGTAATGATTGACGTAAAATGGCGGATATCACCTTGCTGATGTCGTTTAATCCACAACGGACCCCAGTGGATGTTGGCCGTTCCGGTTTTCAAATAGGGAAAATGACGAATGCCGACCTGCGCAGCGGCAAGAAGGCCATTGGCGTCTTTCATGAGAATGTGTTCAATGTTATCATCCCCATACACGACAGAACCATAGGCGTAAGTCTGATAAAAAGACGAATCTTCAAATTCGTTCATGACAGTCGTCCATTCGGCATTGGAACATCGATAAACCTTAGCCGTATGCTTATCGTCAACATATATGCTTGCTTTCCCTGTAATGTTCATATTTAAAAAAGTGGTTTGTCGAAGGATGAAGGTTCTATGGATTGGATTCCGTTTTTCGCGAATACCACCGGGATCTTAATGCGAGCAAGGTACGTATCAGCTTGCGAGGCATCAGACCTACGATTCCTTCATGAAGATTAAGTTTCAATGCAAGTCTTCCTTTTGCATTGACAGGTATGTAATATCTGGGCAGCGTTATACTCTCAAAACCGAGATACCGTTTAAACTCCTGTAAAGTATCACTGCCAATTTTTCCATACGTGTATTTTCCATAAACAAGGTAAGGATATTTTCTTTCCGCACAAAGTTCCACCGCTTTAGCGATGAGCAGATTCATCGGCGCCTTATCGCGATGCGCCACTTTTGCCAGGATTCCCATGGTACGCGCGTATCTGTCCGTAGATACGACTTTGATGAATCCGATCAATTCATCTTCAAAATACGCGCCGATGAAGGTTGCTCTGTCCAAAAAAGTGGCATGGCCTTTCCTGGTTTCTTCGAAGGTAATGCCGTAATCGGGGAATTTCTTACCCTGACGAAAAGGGGCTTCATTGTAGATTTCAGTGATGCCTTGGATGAGTTCATCATTAAATTCACAATATTTCAGAATAACGCCTTTTTTCTGCGCAATACGCAGTTTATTCCTCGGATTCTGGTGCAGTTGATTCTTAAACCAGTTTTCATAGGTTGTGATGGGAAGTGCGGCAGCGTTGTCCCATTCCAGGAAATAGTTGAAATTGGGCTTTGAATACGGCAACCTTTGCATAAAAGTGTAAATATCGGCGGAAATTCCGGCTTTCCTGATTTGATCAACAATCTCTTGAGGATTATTGACATCGATGTCCCATTCTTCCTTGAACCGTGCGATTTTGACAAATCGGCCGGAGAGGATGATTTCCTGATCGTCAAGTTTTGTCATAGAATTTTCCTGTAGCTAAATAGCGCGACTATTTCGAGTAATACCAGTAGCGGAAGAATTTAAACCTTTCCAGCAATACATAATTCAATATCAACGGTATGCCCATGCCCGCCAGAATGGCAGGAAGCGTGGCAATGCGGTCCGGCATTGTCAATTTCAAAGATGCAATGAGTTGACTTGTCAGTTTAACGATCGCCGGATGAAAAATGTAAATAATCAACGATGATTTTCCGATGTATTTGACCGCTCTGGAAAAAGCATGATCAGAGTTGCCGATAATGTTTGACAGATACATGCTGATGTAAAGGCCAGCAATGATCTGAAGGGTTAAAAACAGCAAGTGATCATATTGTCTCAGGCTGATGTCGAACTGATAGTTGAAGAAGTAAAGAAGCGCAGAGAAGATGGCAAGTGCGATCCAGGCGCCTGCGCCTTTTTGGAAGAAAGACTCGATGCTGTTTTTCCTGACGGCATAACCGGCAAGGTAAAAAGCAGACGTGATGAAGATGGTATCCAGACTCCATGGGAGACCTTTCAGGAGAAATTGATTTTGGTTTAAAAGCTCGGCTTTAGAATACGACGGGTTGTCCAGCAGGCCGTTGATCAGAAATTGTGTGCCGTTTGTTATGAAATGATCCGTGACAGATGAAGGAATGATCAGGTTCCAGAAAACGCGGATGGCAAAGTAGCCAAACACCAAAAGGCCTGTGATGAACAGGAATTGGACAACGGGGGAGCGTTTCAGTGCCTGAAAACTCCGAACGGATAACCAGACAAAGACGGTCGTCACAAACAGACAGGGCAGAAACCACAGGTGCAGGGCCAGTTTGGGCATGTTAGGACCGTTTGCATAAAACATCCAGAAAAGATACCAGAAAAACGAAGGCCCGTCTTTGAAAGTGGCATAGAGCACGCTTATGATAAATATTGTGAAGAAGTAAGGTTTTATGAGAGCATGGAACCCTCTTTTTACAAGACTGCGGAATTCAACATCGGGATTGAATAAATATCCGGCCATGAAAAAAAACAGAGGCACGGCAAAAGATTCGAGACCATAGAAGGCTCCTCGTGACAAACCGGCGTGATATATGACGACAAGGGTGATGCCGATGCATTTCATGACATCAATCCACGCTACACGTTTCGTTGCTTCGGTCATTTTAGTGCTCTCTTTGTAAGATTTTCATAGATTATTTCAAAAACGGAGAATATCTATCCGGTTTACTCATGTGCGGTTGTTACTGCATTGAAAAGATATTGTGTGAATTTTTCGGTATCCCTGACGTCCAGATGGGACGTGTCCGGGCATTGCAGGGTGTTGATGACGTCAATGTCTTTGAAGTGAAGAACTTTGGCGCCGGTCATGGATTTCAGCGGGTCCCAGTAAGTGTTGCGCGGGAAGTATTGCTCATCCACATCCCAATGTTCGGCAGAGACGGGGAAGCGGACCAGCGCTACGCGGCCTCCGCGGGCCTGAATGGTATGAACGGCTTCGTTGATTTGTTTGGCCTGTTGTTCCAGCAGGGGCCTTGAGATATCCGGGGCCAGATTCCGGTAATGGACATCAATCTTTTCAAGACGCCTGGCTTTGTGGCGCTGAAGATCCAGCTTTGTGTAATCGGCGGCGCGGGAGCGATCTTCGTATGTGGCCAGGTAATTGGGTTGCCGCCACTTGTGCTTGACCAGGGTGTCTCCGGCCACTTTGATCAGATTCAGATACGGGTCGATGACGGTTAAATGCCGCTGCAGGAAAGTGGCAATTTTCCGGTTGACGGCGATGTTGAGGTTGTAGGTTTTGTGAAAGTAATGAACATAGAATTGCTGGCTCAATCCGGGCCGGTTGCCGAACATGACGCATTCGGACGTTGTTTCCAGAATAACGTTTCCCTTGAACTGGGGATCTTTGGCCAGATCGAATAAAACCGCGTTGCCGCAGGTTCCGTCGGCGGAGAGGTTGATGATGCGATGTTCGGGCGCCAGCCGTTTCAGTGTAGCAATGGAAATATCGGTTTGCATCCGGGAGGACCCCAGCAGCACGA
>CAZPTW010000196.1:0-6181 GCA_964589235.1 uncultured Smithella sp.
ATGTCGTGCACCAGCAAGGCGGCAAGTTTCCCCGTGCCCCTGCTTTCCAGATTGTCCGTATCGTCAATGCTAACCAGGATTTTCATCGGTCAGACTCCTCACTTGCCGCCGGGATGGCGTCCGCTGGAACCGGCTTCTTTTTGTCAGACGGCGCGGGGATCAGTTTGTTGGCTTGCAGTTTCCGGACAATCGGAGGCGCCAGCAGCGCGCCCGCTCCTCCGAACAGCACGCCCGAGAGACTGGTGACCATGGCATGCCGCACGATGATGTCCGACTCCATATCCATCAGCAGATTGATGCCGATGCCGGAAAAATTCTTGCTGAGGGACGCGATGATTCCCACAGCCAAACACGCTGGATAACTTCTGACCATGCCGGGATAAAGATAGCCCGCCACATCGACAATGACGGCCGGTAAAATGAAATTCGCCAGAATCAGCGGCCCCATTTTGGCCATGCCCAGCATCAGGCACACCAGGCCCGCAATCAGGCCGACCAGCGTGGTGGCGCCCGCTTTAGGCACGCAGGCGCGCGACATCAGCAGGAAAAACACCAGGAAAAACATGGAATGGCCCGGCAAGGAAAGATGCAGCCGCAAGGCGGCGCGGGTGAGCACGATGAAGGTGGCGAAAAATCCCAGAAGCAGCGCCTCGCGTAATGTGAAGCGCCACCAGAGAAAACGGATGTCCTGATTCATGATTTATTCCTCCCGGTTCGATAGTCTGCATAGGTTAAGGCATTGGTTTTTCCGGACGTTCAACGGCTGGCGTGCCGGAAAAACAATGCGGATCATAATAGGTTCTTTGGGGCCGGCTGCCGAATCCCCTGGCCCGGGCCGCCACCGACGCCTCGTCGGCTGTTTTCAAAGCGCGCACCACCAGCGGAATCATCAGGCAGGAAAATGAGTCTTTCCAGGTTTCCGGATGCAGCACATCCCGCGCCGTCAGGCGGGCGCCCCGAAGCCTTTGCGCCGTCACGATTTCCCGGATTTCGCGCGCAAAGAACGGCACAAACCGAAAGCTTGTGAAAACCAGAAACGACAATCGGTATGGCAAAATTCTGGAGAGCCCGCGCATCATTTCCGAGGCTTTGGTGGTCCTGAGAAAAACAACGCCCGGAATAAAAAACAAGGCGATTTGCGACGAAACACGCAGGCTCGCTCCCAGGCCTTCGGGAAAGCCGTACCGGATTGCATAAAGCGCGACAATGACCAGCATCTGGACGAAAAGATACCGGGTGTCCTGCCAGAAATCGGCAAGCGTCAGGCGTGCGCCGAAGTAATAGGCCAGATTGAGGCCCAGCACCAGGGCCAGCGCCCAGGGCTCGCGCGCGATAACCGCCGCCGCGGCCAGCAGCATGCCCACCATCAGTTTCATAAGCGCGCCCATGCGGTGAACGGGAGAATTTCCCTCCCGGTACTGGCATCCGTAATTGCTGGAAATACTGCGCATGTCTTTACCTTTCCGCCTTCAGGATGACGCGGCGTCCCGATCCACGGGGATCACGCGGTCCGCCCAGTTGCGATCCGGAAGGTCGTCATGAGAGGCCATTAAAATCGTGGTCGCGTATTTTTCTCGCAAGCGTGACAGGATCGAAAGCAGCCGGCGCCGCTGATGGAAATCCAGTCCGGCAAACGGTTCGTCGAGCAGCAAAACGGAAGGACGGGGCGCCAGAACCGACGCCAGGGCCACCCGGTGCTGTTCTCCGAAACTGAGCGCCAAAGGCAGCCTGTCGGTCAAATGATCCGCTTCACAGATTTCAAGCGCCTCAAAAACCCGGCGCTCAATATCAGTTGCCGGAAGCCGCAGGCGTTTGAGGGAAAAAGCGACTTCCTCAAACACTGTGTTTTCAAAAAGCTGCCGCTGCGGGTTTTGCATCAGGTAGCCGACCGTTCCGAAAAGCGACTTCTTTCCCGCGCTGTTTTGGCCGTTGATGAAAATGGTTCCTTTTGCGGGGTGCAGCGCGCCGGCCATGGCGGCCAGAAGACTCGATTTTCCACACCCGTTTCGGCCCTTAAGGTGAATGCACTCGCCTTGCCGAACCGTCAGGTCAAAACCGGAAAGGATATTCCCCACGCCGGGATGCGCCAGAGCAAGGCCTTGCGCGCAAACGGCGGGCGCGGCATTGCTTTTTTCCGGCGCGCGTCCGGAGACGCCTGGCGCGGCTGTGGGCGGCGGGGCAAATTCCGGCGGGATGCCCTGGGAGATTTCAATAATGCGGCCGCAATCCATGTGCACAAATCGGTCCGCCAGCTTCTCAAAAGGCTCCAGGTGATGTTCCGCGATGATCAGCGTATAACCTTGCGCCTTGAGATTTTTCAACGTTTCCACCAGCTCGGATTTGCCCGCGCAGTCGAGCTGTGAGGCCGGTTCATCCAGAAGCAGGATTTGGGGATGCATGGATAAAACGGACGCAATTGCCAGACGGTGTTTCTGTCCGGCCGAGAGTCTTTCGACGTTTCGGGCCGCAAAGCCCGACAGGCCGACATCGGAAAGCGCGTGTGCCACCCGCTCGTGAATCTCTTCGGGGGGGACGCAAAGATTTTCGGGACCGAAAGCGATTTCCTCCGCCACCGTCGAGCACAGGATTTGAGACTCGGCGTTTTGAAAGACCAGTCCAAGCCCGGAGTTCGCGGCATTCGGTTGATCCGAACTTTCAAAACAAATGTCGCCTGCCATTGATCCATCGGAAAGCAGACCTTTCATGGCCCAAAGCAGCGTGGTTTTTCCGCACCCCGATCGCCCCATGATGCACAAGCATTCCCCCGGGTGGGCCGATAAAGAGACCTCCGAGAGCGCGGGTTTCATTTCTCCGGGATACGTGTATGTCAAAGAACGAACGGTAATCATAAAAGCGTCTTTGGCCTAAAAAAATGTTGTGGCCAGTTCGATGCCGCCGTAGATAAATCGTCCCGCCTGCGGATAGCCGTAGCTGGTTTCATAATTAATATCGAAGACATTTTTGACGCCGACGTAGACGCTGATTTTGTCTTTGATCACCTGCTGGTTGAGTTTGAAATCGACCAGGCTGTAATTGTTGAGCTTCCCTTTCTGGAGCGGGCCTGCGCCGGCTTTGGAGTAAAAATATTGATTGGCCACGTAGGTGAGGCTCACATAGGGCGTCAGGCCGAAATCGAAATCGTATTTGCCCTCCAGCGCCAGTTTGTCTTTGGGGCGGTACTGCAAAACATCTTTGCCGGAATCCGACAAATCTTCCGAATATAAATAAGTGTAGGAGCCGCGAAGCAGGAGGTTTTGGGCAAAACGGGTTTCGGCCGCGGCTTCAAAACCGATAAAACGGTCCTTTTCAAAGTTTTCATACAGACTGGACTGCTCGATCTTCTCGATAAAGTTTGTGGCGTCGGTATAAAAGCCTGTAAGCCCCAGACTGCTTTTGCCCGGAAGTTTCTGTTCCAGGCCGAGTTGGTATAAGTAAGCCACTTCGGTTTGCAGATTCAGATTACCGCTTTTGGCGTCGTAGAGCTGACGCATGGATGGAAAGCGGATGTTCCGGTTGAAAGCCGCTTTCACCCGTGTGTTTTTCAGGATGTCGTAATGCGCTCCGATCAGCAAGCTGAAATCATGATCGCTTTTTTCGCTTCTGGACTGAAAATGATGGCCGTAGCCGATGACAAGTCCCAGCGGGGCGAACGGGGAAACTTCATATTCCAGTCCGATGCTGTAAAGAGACAGATCTTTGTTGATCTCCACGGTGGAAGATGTCGGCGTGCTCCCGCCGCCGCCTCCTCCTCCGCCGCCCGTGCCGCCGCCCGTACCGCTGCCGCCGCCTTTCATTTGGAAACCGCTTTGTTCAAAACGGTCTTTTTCGGCGGACAGGGCGGCCGTCAGGATGCCGGCCCGTCCCAGATCGTATCGGGGCTGGAGGGAAAGTCCCTTGATGGAACAGTCGTTGGTGAGTCTGGCCGAGCCGCCGGCGGCATAGGAGTTGAATGCGGCATTGTCGTAAGTGTTGTCTTTTTCCTGCAACTGATTGGTAAAAAACCAGCTGCGCATGCTGAGCGGCCCGTCCGGATCAAAGTCCGCCGCCAGTTGGACGGAAAAGCCCCTGAAATCATCAATGCGTTCGTACTTCGGTTTGGAGGCAAACGCGTCCGAGGGATTGAGGATCACGCTTGCGGGCATCCCGTATTGTCCCTGATGGTAGGCGGCGGTCAGTCCCAGCGTCAGGTAGCTCGTGGCCGAATATCCGATGTTGGCAAAGAGATTGTTGCGCTCGTGGTCGCTGTTTTCGCGATATCCGCCGTTTTCAACAGGCGTCGGATCAAATTTGCCGGACATCGGATAAGCGGTGCGCTTGTATGCGCTGCCGCTGACAAAATAATCGAACTTGCCGGTGGCGCCCGATACGCTTGCCTTGCCCAGATAGGATTGACGGTCGCCGATTTCACCGGCCATCATGCCTTTCAAACCCTGCGTTCCCTTTTTGGTGATGATGTTGATCACGCCGCCCAGCGCGCCCGGCCCGTAAAGAACGGAATTCGGGCCGGTGGTCATTTTGATGGCGGCGATATTTTCCGTCGGAATGATGGACGGATCAAACTGCTGATCGAATGCGGAATTGATGGGAATGCCGTCGAGCAGGAGCAGCACATGCCGGGTTTTAAATCCCCGGATGTCGATGCGGGGAACGCCTTCGCCGCCACTGCGGATGCTGACGCCCGGCAAAAGAGCGACGGCTTCTTCTAGGGTTGCGGCGTTTTTGCTTTTGATATCTTCGGCGGTGACTTTCGCGACGGTTTGTGTTGCTTCAACGCCGCCGGTTTGGGCGGTGACAACCACTTCGCCGAGACGGTACACCTCGGATTGATCCTGGGCCGGAACCGTCAAGACGAATGCCGTAACGAAAAAGAACGCCGCAAGAAAGAGCACAAAGACGCGATGGGGATTTGGAGAAGGCATATGGTCCTCTTAATTGGGCGTTGCCTTCTTTGTAGAAGACTGCGGCGCGCTTTCGCCTGACGCATTTTCCGCGGTGACAACGAAACTGTAAATCGTGCCCGGCGTCAATCCGTCTATTTCCGTCGAGTGGGTTAACGGTTGCGGATCGGGATTGGCGGCAACCGTTACTTTGGTTCCGGAGGCCAGCAGATTCGCGGGTGTAATCGTGCCGGACGCGCTGTAATAAATATTGTAGGATGTCGCGTACAGTTTGGTGTTCCACTGCACGGTAACCTTGCCGGTTCCCGCAGTGGCCGTAACGCCGTTGGGGCTGGCCGGCGGCTGCAGACTGACGTCCGGTGTCGCTGTTTCTTCGCTGGAAAGACCGCCTTCGCCGTTGGCGTTTACTGCGGCAATCGCAAAATAATAAGGTGTGCCATTAGAAAGGCCTGTGACTTCATAAGGGCTGGTAACGTTTTCAAGCTTGATGGCAGTGGCTTTAGAGATACCGGCCGCCGTGCTGTAGTAGATGTTGTACGCTGACGGAGCGGGGCCTGTCTGCGGAGCCGTCCACGACACGGTGACTTTGGCGTTCCCGGCGGTGGCCGAAGAGCCGCTGGGCTTTCCCGGAGGCGGCGTGTTGGTTTTGAATGCGGCGTAGATGGAGAGGTGGTGAATGGAAAGAGACGCCGTTCCATCCTGGGCGACGGTGGAGTTATCCACCGGTTCCCATAGGTTTGTGTTTGTGTCGAATGTATAGAAAGCGACGATGGTTCCCACGCCCGCGCCGCCGGAGACGACATTCAGAATCATCCTCATGGGTTTGGAAAAATATTTTACGGCCCCCAGGTCGATATCCATGAAAGCGGCAAGCGTCGCGCCCGCAGGCAGCGTCATGGCGGACGCGGGAAGATCTGCCCCATTTGCCGAATAGCTTGCTGTGGTTGTGATGCTACCCGTTACAGGGATAGCGCCGGCGGCATCTTCCGTTAAAAGTGTATTGGCCTGAATGGTCAGAGTGTTGCCCAGTGGCGACGGCACTGGAGTTGAAACCGTAATCGTTCCAGATTCATTTGCCGTGATGCTTCCGGTTACTGTGGTTTTCGTTGCGATTGATTGCGGTGTTTCAGTTCCGCCTCCGCATCCAGCCAGAGACAAAATGGCGCAGATTGAGATCATAAAACCCCTGACGCGTTTGAATCGATTCATTTTATTCATGCCTTCCTCCGTAATTGATAAGAACTTCCTTTTTGTGTCGTGGAGTATATTTAGCCGTCTCTTGT
>CAZPTW010000197.1:0-6158 GCA_964589235.1 uncultured Smithella sp.
CAAATCATATTTTCCATCTTTCCCCGACAATTCACTTGCCAGTTTTGCTGCAGCCGAAAGATCTCCTAAATGATCAACAAGCCCTAACTCTTTGGCTTTACGTCCAGTAAAGACTCTTCCGTCCGCAATGGCAATGACCTGTTCGCGAGTGAGCTTTCGATTCTCAACGATAACATCGACAAATTGATTAAAAATATCATCAACCAATTCCTGTATGATATGCTTTTCTTCAGGTGTCATTTCACGCAATGGAGAACCGATGTCCTTGTACTGACCACTTTTCACAACGGATGCTTTAATACCAATTTTTTTAAAAAGCTCTTCAACATTTGCGAATTGCATAATGGCTGATATACTACCGGTGATTGTACCGGGATTCGCCACTATTTTGTCTGCGGCGCATGCAATTAACAACCCTCCAGAAGCCGCCACTGAGCCCATAGAGACCACGACTTTCTTCTTCTTTTTTAATTCTTTGACCGCTTCATAGATTTCTTGAGATGCGGCCACGCCACCCCCTGGAGAGTCAATTCTCAAAACAACTGCTGTAATCGAATGATCATTGGCAAAAGTATCGATATTGTCTGATATTTCTCTTGAATCGCTGATAATGCCTTCAACCGGAACAACCCCGATTTTGTCACTCAGAGAAAAGGTCTGCCCACTTCTTCCACCAGAATAAGCGCCTGCTCTGTAAAATAAAACATACAAAACCACGCTTATCATGACCAGCAAAATCAATCCTAATAAAACAGGATGTTTTCGCATAATATCTTTAATCCTTACGGCTACTTCCAATTTTTACCTCTGCCAAGGCCTGGGCAAGGTTAGAACCGATATTTTCACGATTGTTCAGATACTGGCTTGCGGAAGATGTTTGTACCGGTGTTGGCGCCTCCATATCTTTGATGCTTAATCTAATTTTTTTCGTTTTTACATCGATACTTTTAACGACAGCAGAAACCATGTACCCAACATTAAAGAGCTCGGCGGAAGATTTGACGCGTTTCTGGCTGATCTCAGAAATATGGACGAGCCCTTCAATTCCCTCTTCAATCTCCACGAAAATTCCAAAATCGGTAAAGTTCGTTATCTTACCTGTGATAACGCTGCCTGGGGGATATTTCTGAGGTAGTTCTTCCCAAGGATTCTTCTCAATTTGTTTGATCCCCAGTGAAAATTTTTCGTTATCAACATCAATGTTTAAAACAACAGCTTCCACCTCTTGGCCTTTTTTGAAGTATTCCGACGGATGCGTAACCCGATGTTTCCATGAAATATCTGACACATGAACAAGACCGTCAATACCATCTTCTACTCCGATAAAGACACCAAAATTCGTTATATTCCGCACTTGACCTCTTACAATCGTTCCCACGGGATATTTTTCCTTGAGCTTTTCCCATGGATTTGCGGTTGTCTGCTTCAAGCTCAAAGATACACGCTTGGCTTCTGGATTAACTTCTAGAACAACCACCTTCAGGACTTCGCCGATGCTTAACACTTTTGACGGATGCTTGATTTCACGCGTCCAGTACATTTCAGAGATGTGAACCAAACCTTCCACCCCGGGCTCAAGTTCGACAAATACTCCGTAATCCGTTAGATTGACAACCTTACCTTCGACCAATGCGCCAACTGGATACTTTTCAGAAATATGCTCCCATGGATTCTCATGAAGCTGTTTAAGTCCAAGTGAAACTCTCTCTTTCTCACGATCAAACGAAAGGACTTTTACTTTTATTCTTTCGCCTTTATGAAACACATCAGCCGGTTTTGCGATTCTTCCCCAGGAAATGTCAGTAACGTGTAATAAGCCGTCAATTCCTCCTAAATCTATAAAAATGCCGTAATCTGTTATGTTTTTGATAACTCCCTCTACGATACTTCCCTCTATGAGATTATTAAGAGTTTCTTTTTTCTCGTTCTCTCTCTCCGTGGCAACAATAGAACGTCTTGACAGTACGACATTATTACGTTTGCGGTCATATTTCAGTATGTGGAAATCCAGTGTCTGACCGATATACTGATCAAGGTCTTTAACAGGACGGGTATCAATCTGAGATCCAGGCAGGAATGCAATTATGCCGATGTCGACGGAGAGACCGCCTTTAACCTTTTCCACGACGGTTCCTCGAATAGTTTGGTTATTTTCGCTGACCTGCTTGATTTCATCCCAGACTTTGAGTTTGGCCGCTTTATCTCTTGATAAAACCAGATTGCCCTCGGCATCTCTTTTATCGATAAAAACTTCTATATCATCGCCCACGGAAACGGTTACATTTCCTTGAGCGTCTTTGACTTCTTTAATTGGAATAAACCCCTCTGTTTTCCAACCTACATCGACCATGACAATGTCGGATGTAATCTGGACAACCTTGCCGCAGGCGATATCCCCATATTGCAACTGATTTAAACTCTGTTCGTAGAGCTCTTTGAATCCCATGTCTTCTTCCCTGGACTGGGTCTTAACCTCCTTTGGATTTGTTAAGTTTGATTTGTTGTTGACCATTAACTGAATACCCCCTATTTTTATAAGACATTTCAATCTAAAATGCCTAACATATTGAAAATTAAATAGCAAGACAAATCAATCCTCATTGTCATCCCTTTCATTTCCTGCAAAAAGATTGTCCAGTATTTTTTGAAAATTATATGCCCTCTGTAAGGATTCATCCCGCCTGACTATATCTTTTCCAGGGGCATCCCAACCCCCTCCAGCATGACGTCACACAAGCTTTGCCCCCTTTTGAGCAATGCGCCGAGATGGTTGTCTGATCCTTGTTTGCCAACAACCATTCCTAATCTTTTTCTTGTTTTTTCCGCTTGATCCCGTTTGTTTCTTCGTCAATATCACGCGGGCGCACTCAAGGTTTGCGCCACTCTTCAAGTTTCAACGAAAAATAGCATATCATCTTTCCTAAACCCGAATATGATTTAGCATCTTTTCTAAGACCTGCGAAACACTTAAATAGGTTGTATCAATGATGATTGCATTCGGAGGAACTTTTAAAGGAGCAACTTCTCTTTGAGAATCCTGAAGATCTCTCTGCTGCATATCTTTCATAATCGCTGACCTGTCGGCGATTCCATGTTTTAAAAGTAACTCATCATGTCTTCGTCTTGTCCTTTCTCGAATATCCGCATCAAGAAAAAATTTGTAATCGGCATTTGGAAAAACTACCGAACCCATATCTCTCCCCTCTGCGACAAGTCCCCCATTACCCCCTGCTTCTCTTTGTATAGCCAGTAATTTCGTTCGAACGATAGGGGAAGCTGATATTTTCGAAGCCTTCAAACCAACTTCTTCCGAGCGAATTTCATTGCCAACATCTTCATGATCGACAAAGACGAAAATTTTTCCATCGATATTCTCAAGTGTCACTTTGGTCTTCTCACATAAATCTGTCAATTGTTGAGGATCATTTTCATCAACTCCAATTTTCAATGCTTTATATGCCAACGCCCGATATAAAGCCCCTGTATCAAGATATAGATATTGAAGTTTGTCAGCCAACGCTTTGCCGATTGTGCTTTTTCCGGATCCGGCAGGACCATCGATGGTAATGACCATTTTTCTCATATCATTTACTCCTCATTTTGTTAGATTTTTACTTTCTCATTGTTGACTTGCCTATTCAATCCAAAGCAGGTAGTATTAAGAAAATAAATCGACGGTTGTTTTCGTATGAGTAAAATCTTTGTAAAGCAATACTTTTCTATTCTTCCTCTGATCGTTTTTTTTATTTTATCCTTTTTGGTCGCTCCAGCTTCTGCCTCATTTACTATTGAAGATGAAAAAAAACTGGGAAAGGAAATTTTCGACAAACTTCAAAAGAACCAATTTCTATCCCAAGATAAGAATCTAAATGCCTACATCTCGAATATTGGCAACCGTGTACTTGCGCAAAGCCCGAAAGCGCCTTACGATTTCACTTTCTCAATATTTAACAGTTCTGCGATCAATGCATTTGCCACGCCGGGAGGTTATATCTATATCAACAAAGGGCTGATAACAACCGTAGAAAACGAAGCCCAGTTGGCCGGTGTAATCGCGCATGAAATCGCGCACGCGAATTCGCGCCACGTCGCTCAGATTATTGAAAGATCGCAAAAACTCAACATCGCAATGCTGGCGGCAATCGTTGCAGGAGCTTTTCTCGGTGGCGGAGGAGAGGCGACGGCGGCTATTGCCGCATTCTCTTTAGCCGGGGCGACATCCATTTCTCTTAAATATCAACGTGAGCATGAAGAAGAAGCGGACCGTTTAGGTATTACGTATCTGGTCGCTGCCGGATATTATCCGCAGGCGATGGTAGAATTCCTCAAGATTATGAAGCAATACGACTTCCTCTCAAAAACAATTCCGTCATATATGAAAACACATCCTGGAACAGATGATCGCATTTTCTACCTCGACACGTTGATACAAACAAACTACCGAGAACAAAAAGGGGGGAAAAATATTGTTGGAAATTTTGTTCGGATGCAATCGATGGTGAGTCGTGACGCAGATGATCTCAAAAAACGCAAAAGGCAATTAGACAAGGCCCTAGAAGAGACTCCCCATGACGTTGACCTGCTTTACGCACTGGCAATGACCGAAGATCAAATGGGACAAACGTCTTCAGCCATCGAGAAACTTCAGCGCGCCATTTTACTTACCCCTAACGATATCGACATTGAGCGTTCTCTGGGTAATTTCTATCTAAAAATTGGTAACGCGGGAAAAGCCTGTACTCACTTAATGAACGTAGAAAAAAATGAGCCAAATAACGAAGAGGTCATTTTTTCTTTGGGTAAGTGCCATTTTGCGTTGAATGATTTTAATAAGGCTTTAAACTACTTCTTAAAATTAGACGGGGGAAAAATTCATGATCAGGATGTAAACTATTTCATCGCCATGACTTACGGCAAACTCAATCAAATAGGAGAATCTCACTATTATTTTGGCCTTCATTTTAAGAATGAAGGCAAAAAAGAAAGTGCCCTATATCACTTCCTCAAAGCCAGGGATTATTTTGCAAAAGACTCAGAAAGGGGCAAAGCAATTTCTGACGCACTCGCCGAAATGGGCAGCAAAGACAAAACGAGGCCCCCTCTTCTCCGTTAATATGATAACCTTTTCGATTATTTGCTTAAGTTGCAGTAATCGTTAAGAAACCGGTGGTCAATATTTGGCATTGCGAAAAAAACAGCAATACATTATAAGACGCCAATGTTTACCAATATTTTAGAAAGGAAGGAGCTTTTACAGTGAATATCTTAATATTTGGTCCCAACGGAAGTGGCAAGGGTACACAAGGTGCGATCGTTCAGAAAAAATATGGTGTTCCACACATTGAAACCGGTGTTATTTTCCGTGAAAACATTTCGAAAAAAACACCTCTTGGAGAAAAAGCAAAGGCATACATCGACCGCGGCGAACTAGTGCCCGATGATATCACCATCCCCATGATTTTGGCTCGTCTCAAAGAAGATGACGCCAAGAACGGTTGGCTTCTTGATGGGTTTCCCAGAAATTTAGCTCAGGCCGAAGCCTTATGGAACGCCCTGCAAAACGAGAACATCAAATTGGACATTGTCATCGAAATCGACTTGGATCGTGAGACCGCCAAGAAACGTATCATGGGACGCAGACTCTGCAAAATGGATAACAATCATCCGAACAATATCTACATCGAGGCTATCGCTCCCCATACGCATGATGGTAAAACGGTATGCCGAGTATGCGGTTGCGAAGAGCTCTCCACTCGCGACGACGATCAGGATACAGCAGCGATCGATAAACGCCACAACATTTATTATGACACCAAAACAGGAACGCTCGCGGCCGTTAACTTCTTCAAGGAGAGAACTAAAGTCATTGTGGTCGATGGCCGAGCCGGCGTCAAAGAAGTTTCGGAAGAATTGATGAAAAAACTTGGATAATTGCATCTGAACAGATTTTAGGATAAAAGCCCCCCATATTGATTTGGAGGGCTTTTTTAATATTCTTATGGAAAACATCAGAAACTTCAGCATCATTGCCCATATTGATCACGGCAAATCCACTTTGGCGGACCGTCTGATTCAATATACCGGAGTATGCAATGAGCGAAACTTTCAAGATCAGTTGCTCGACAATATGGACATCGAAAGAGAACGCGGGATTACCA
>CAZPTW010000198.1:0-6148 GCA_964589235.1 uncultured Smithella sp.
AGGACACGGGCCTTTCACGCCTGTAACCGGGGTTCGACTCCCCGTGGGGACGCCAAGATATAAAAAAGGGCAAACTGGAAAATCGCAGTTTGCCCTTTTTTTCGTTTGACCTCATTGAGCGGCGTCTTCCTTCTTTTTCTTCGGCTTTTTGGCTGCATCACCGTCCGCCGCCGGTTTCTTGGTCTCTTTTTCCGCCGCCTTTTTCTTGGGTTTGGCTTCTTTTACATCAGTCTCCGGCACGGCTTTCGAAGCCGCCTTGGCCGCCTGCTTTTCCTCTTTGGCCTTCGCCAGCTCCTGAGTTTTTTTGATATGTCTCTCAAAAGCGGCGATGCGGGCGTTTGTTTCCCGGATTTTTGCTTTCAAATTTTTGACGACTGAATCGCTTTGGGCTTTCCCTTTTTCAACCCCTTCAGCCGCCAATTTTGCCAGACGCTGGTCCAATTTTTTCTCCAGTATCCGGCGCTGTTCGATTCTTACCTCCTTACTTTTTGAAGCCATGTGATCCTCCCGTGATATATCAAGTCATAATGTTGCCATGGCGGGGAAAATAGCAATATTTTCATCCGAAAGCCATATTTTTTTGTCAAATTCGTCTATCTTATGGCCCGTCGAGCACTTCCCGAACTTTAACGGAAAGTTCCTCCAAGCGGAAAGGTTTTTGCATAAAGGCCCGGCAACCGGCCTCCATGACAGCGGCAATCTGCTTGTTCATCACGTATCCACTGGCAAGAATCACCTTGATGTCCGGATTGATTTTCTTGAGCGCTTTAAAAATGTCCGCGCCGTTCATTCCCGGCATCACCATATCTTGGATCACCAGGTCTATTTCATTCTGATGCTGCTTGTAAATTTGGATTGCTTCCTCGCCGGTTTGCGCCACAAAAACTTTATACCCTAAAATCTCGAGCATATCCCGCGCGACATCGATGATGATGTCCTCATCATCGATGAAGAGGATGGTTTCCGTCCCCCCGACCAGATCTTCCTCTGAATAATCGGTAAAATGCTCGGCCAAGCCGCTTTTCCCTGCTCCAGAGGCAGACGTGTGATCTTCAACACGCTGCCAATCGTCGAAGAGTTCGTAAGTGCTGTCCTTGTTTCTGCTCATCGTCTCACCATCGCTGAGCCGGTTATGGTTTGTTGGACAATGGATCAAAAAACGTTCGGTGGATTGACGTAGATTTCCTGCGCTCGCCCTTCGCCCCGCATTCCAGGGCATTCCGTCTAGCTCTCAAGTTTAGAGCCGATGCCTATATCGATCTTTCTTCCATGTCAATCAAATAATTGCTCTATTTTTAATTTCAAATGATTTTCCCCCGCGTGTAACCGTTACGCAACCCGCTCGAGGAAAGCGAGGGTTTCGATATGCTGTGTTTGGGGAAACATATCCAAAGGTTGCAAAACGACCAGCCGATAGCGCGCTTTCACAAGTTCCCCGATATCCCGCGCCTGGGTCGCGGGGTTGCAAGAGATATAAAGAATTTGACGGGGCAAAATTTCAGAAAGCGCCGTTCGAGTCTCCTGGGTCAACCCCATTCGAGGAGGATCGATCACCATCAAATCGACAGATTCTTTGTTCCGCGCCATGTCTTTCAGAAAAGACTGGACATCGGTGGAAACAAATCGTGTGTTTTTGAGATTCATGTTCGCGGCGTTGGCACGGGCACACCGGACGGCGTCTTCATCGATCTCAACGCCGATCAATCGCCCGACGTGCGGCGCCAGGAAGACAGAAAAAAGTCCAGAGCCGCAAAAAAGCTCGATGAGGGTTTCCACGGAAGCGGATGTCACAAATTTCAAGACCTCGTCCACCATGCGCTCCATGAGATACAAATTGGCTTGGAAAAACCCTCCCCGCGGAACGATGAAGGTCCGGTCTTTGACCCGACGAATGACGGTTTCCCCCAGGGAAGGACCATCCCCGGACCAGAGTGTGATATCGGACGGATGAGACAAGCTCATCCCGCCGGATCGGATCCGACCCATTTGATCGTTGATGGTTTCATGCATGATCTCACAGCGATCGACCTCGACGAGTTCCCCGCCGGACGTATCCATGAAGCCCAACTGAACGCCTTTTGACGTCTTTCGGGCATGAAGCGTCGCTTTACCTCGATAAGCAAACACGCGGGGCGATTCGATGATGAAAGATCTGTCTGGCAGGGCGATTTTCGCGATCTTGGCGAAGGCGTCTTCCACCTGCCCATGCTTCATCTCCAATTGATGTTCATAGCGAATGTGCTGATAGGCGCAGCCGCCGCACCGTCCAAAATACGGACAAACGGGATCCGTGCGAAACGGTGAAGGCGTGAGAATTTCGCGCAAACGCGCCCGGGCGAAATTTTTCTTGCGTTGAACGATCTCGATTGCCACCACATCCCCGGCCGCGGTAAACGGCACAAAGACGACAAAACCGTCGATGCGTCCGACACCTGCGCCACCGAAAGCGACGGCTTCGATCTTCACGTTCAAACCATCCTTGACTTTCATTGTCTGCTCCTGGGCCGCCCTATCCTAAATTCCCATGCAAGTCAACTCCGACCGCCTCGTATTTCCCTTTACAACTCATTTCAATATTGTTAATAAGCATCACCATTTTGCCAAAAGGGAACAGAGGGCCATGTCCGATAGAAATTCCATCTTATGCCCGAATTGCCGCAAGCTGATCAGCTTGGATGAACCGGCCTGTCCGTATTGCGGATTGGTTCGGCCCGGTCTCCATGCCACCGCGGGAAAACTGCGCAATGTTCTTTTCATGTTCGGCCCGATCCAAACGATTCTTTATACCACCATCGCCTTTTACATTTTGTCGCTTGTTTTGGATTCTCGCGGCGTTTTTGCTTCCGGCAATCCCTTGATCTTCCTGTCCCCGTCGGACCGAAGCCTTCTCCTGCTGGGCGCAACCGGCACGTTGCCGGTTTTTGGATTTCATCATTACTGGTCGCTCCTGACCGCCTCTTTTTTACATGGGGGTGTTTTACATATCGTTTTCAACATGATGGCGCTTTATCAACTGGGCCCTTTTGTCCTTCGGGAATTCGGAGGACACCGATTTTTCAATCTTTACATTCTCACGGGCGTGGCGGGCTTTGCTCTATCGGTTTTGGCCGGTGTTCGCTTGACCATCGGCGCCTCCGCTTCGATTTGCGGCCTCATCGGGGCCATTCTCTATTATGGGAAAAGCCGCGGCGGCTATTACGGTGAAATGATTTACAAACAGGCGTTGGGCTGGGTGGTTGGGCTCATCATCTTCGGCTTTTTGTTTCCCGGCATCAACAACTGGGCACACGGCGGAGGCTTGGCCTCCGGCTTGCTTTTGGCCTATGGTCTCGGTTACAATGACCAGAAGCTGGAAAGCGCCTGGCATAAGATGCTTTCTTACATCTGCATCGTGACGACGGCGCTTGCCTTGATCGGCGCGGCGGGGTATGCGATTTACGTTCGATGCGCTCTGTGAAGAAAAAAAGCCCAAGCAACATCCATGGGGAATCGACAATAAGGACAGGAGGACATCCCATGAAAATAAAAAAATATTCGTTGATTGTCGTGGTGATTCTTCTCTTCGGCTGCAGCGCCGCCGTTGTGGTCAACGACAAGGTCGTGGGCATCAGCTCCGGAAAATTCATCTATGAAGACGGCAACCTCTCCACCCAATTCAAAGCCGACATCGAACTCGTCTGGCAGGCTGTTGAAAAGGCCGTCGTCGATTTGCGGGGCTGGAACATCCAGAAGGACCGCGGCATCTCCAGCGGTTCCATCAAGACGATCATCTCGGATGAACCCGTGACGATCCGTGTCAACTATATCGGAAAAGACTTGACGTCCGTTTCCATCTTTTGCGGTGTTGTTGGAAATCAAATGGCTTCGCGGATCATCATGGATAAGATCGCGTTCCATTTGGGCAAGCCTTAGGCATGACCGGTCTTTGATTACATCCCCCAGGAGCGGCGCTTGCTGATCTTGCCGCCGTCAGCGTTTCCGCAGCAGCAACCCCTTCAAATAGCGGCCTTCGGGATGTCCCAGGGCCTGTGGATGATCAGGGCCGGCCTCGAGCCTGGAGAGCAGTTGAACCTCGGCTTGCGCGTCACGTGCCGCGCCCGCAACGACTCGATCAAACAACGCTTCATCGATGAAGTTCGAGCAAGAAAAGGTGGCCAACAAGCCGCCGGACGGCAAGTGCCGAAGCGCCTGTAGATTGATCTCCTTGTAGCCCCGCGTCGCACGGTCGACATCCCGTTTGGTCTTTGCAAAAGCGGGGGGATCCAGGATGATGATGTCGAAGCGGTCCGGGACGTCGCGCACATAGTCGAAGACATCCGCGTCGATCACCGGATGCTCCTGGGGCGAAAAGCCGTTTTGGGACAAGTGATGGGCCGCTTGAGCTATGGCCGATTTCGAGATGTCCAATGAGACGACTTTTCTGGCGCCACCCGCCGCGCAATACACGGAAAAGGCGCCCGTATAACAAAAGCAATTGAGCACCGCCGCGCCGCGTGAAAGCCGGCCGACCTTTTCCCGGTTGACGCGCTGATCGAGAAAAAAACCCGTTTTCTGGCCGTTTTTGACGTCCACGTCGAAGACAAACCCGTTTTCTGAAATGCGGACCGGGCTTTCCGGGCTTGGGCCGTAAACCGTTTCTTTACGTTCTTCAAGGCCTTCCAGACGACGCGACCGACCGACGCTTTGCTCATAGATACTCGCCGGACGCCCCGTGTTGATCAGAACGTCCAGGATCGACGATCGTTGTTTTTCCATCCCGGCGGTCGTGATGGATATCGCCAACGTGTCGCGGTAAACATCGACAATCAAGCCGGGGCAACCATCGCCTTCGGCGTTGATCAGACGATACGCATCCGTTTGGGAAGAAATCACCCGGCGTCGAAGCGTCATCGCTTCATGGATACGATGGCGCCAAAATTCCGCGTCGATGACGCGATGGCAGTCCCTCGTCAAAAGGCGAAAGGCGATATCCGTCTTGCGGTTGAAAAATCCAAGGCCTAAGGCCCGCCCCCCGGCGTCTTTGGCCAGGACGATGTCTCCGTCGGATGGGTCTCCGTCAATCCGTTCCACCGCGCCGGAAAACACCCAAGGGTGACCCCATCGAAGCGATGCCTCACGCCCGCTCTTTAAAACGATCTCCGCATACACGCCTCTTCTTCCCATGAATTCGTCCATAACTTTTCCGCCTTGAAATCGCAAGGGACATTGTAATATACCTATTTCAAAAAGGAGCTTTCATCCATGCATGCCGTCATTATGGCCGGGGGAAGAGGAGCCCGCTTCTGGCCGCGAAGCCGCGAGAAAAAACCCAAACATCTGCTGAACATCTTGAGCGACCGCACGATCATCCAAGAAACCGTCGACCGGCTTGTGCCGCTTGTTCCACCTCGAAATATCCTCATCGTCACGGGGAAGAAACACGCCGCCGAGCTCAGACGCCAGCTCCCGGAAATCCCCGCTCGAAACATTCTGGTCGAGCCGGTCGGCCGAAACACCGCCGCTTGTATCGGCTGGGCGGCCCTTCACATCCAAAATCGATCCAAAGACGACATCATGGCGGTCTTGCCTTCCGATCACGCCGTCGGCGATCCGGACCGGTACCGAAAGGTCCTTGACGCGGCCGCCGCGGCCGCTGAAAAATATCAGGGACTCATCACCATCGGCGTCAAGCCCACTTTCCCCCATACGGGTTACGGCTACATCGAAGGTGGAACCGCCAAAGGAAAGGTCGCGGGGGAAACGCTTCTTGCCGTGCAATCATTCCGAGAAAAACCAAATCTCAACCAGGCGAAAACGTTTCTAAAAACCGGCCGCTTTTACTGGAACAGCGGTATCTTCGTCTGGAGGGCAAAGACGATTTTGTCCGAAATCGAAAAATACCTGCCCGATTTGCACGCCGGACTCATGACCATCCAATCCGCCATGGGCAAGCCCTCTGAGACCAAAACGCTGTCAAAAGTCTATCAGGGTTTGAAAGCCGTTTCGATTGATTACGGCGTGATGGAAAAAGCCAAAGACGTGTGGGTCATTCCAGCGACGTTCGGCTGGAGCGATTTGGGAAGCTGGGATGCCCTTTGGGATGTCTCCGTCAAAGACGAGAAAGGCAACGCCGCAACAGGAGATTCGGACGCCCTCTTCCAAGACAGTG
>CAZPTW010000199.1:0-6146 GCA_964589235.1 uncultured Smithella sp.
AAGAGGCTCTTGAAAAATGACCGTGGAAAATAATCATGACGCGGGTTGGTCGTGGGGACGTATCTGCGGAAGAAATGATATTGAAGAAGATTGGAGCAAACGATGGAAACGGAACATCTCGAAAAGCGGTTTGGAATTTTAGCGGTGGAAAAAGGGATGGTCACTGCGGAGCAGGTCATCAATGCCATGCGGATTCAAATCATGGAAGATGTCTCTAAGGGCAAGCACAGACTCATTGGATTGATTTTACTGGAGCAGGGGATCCTGTCGTTGGGGCAGATCAATGAAGTGTTGAGGGCGATGGGGAAGAACCTTCCCATTTTGAAAGAAGAAAGATGATCCGGTCGGACCGGACGTTTGTCCGGTTGCGGACCGCCGAATGTGCGATTTTGGTGACAGCCGTCACAAGACATGACGATTGGGCGACGGGGACTGTCGTTCAACCAGCGAAAGCGGGATTGGGCAAATGGAGCGATGAAGACGCCTCCGGATTTTAAGCTTTCCAAATCCTGAAAATTCCTTGACATCAAAATCCTCTCTTCATATACTTTCCGTGAAAAAAAAGAATGCCCGCGATAAGCAATATCCAATCCGTTGGGCCGTCGCTTTCCATGACGCCGAGAAAAACAAATCAATAGCAATAAAGAAGACGCTTTTATGGCAGGCATCATCTTTTCTGGTAAATCCGATATCGGGCTCAGACGATTGAATAACGAAGACGCCTATCTGATTAGACCGGAATGGGGGCTTTGCGCGGTCGCGGATGGAATGGGGGGTGCCGCATCGGGAGAGGTCGCCAGCCGCATGTTTTGTGATACAGTTGGGGAGCTTTTCTCTCAATCAGAGGCGACGTCGGAAGAAGATGTTCTCAAACTGATGCACGCCACGTTCCAACTGGCCAATGAAAGAATTCTGGATAAGGCGAAACTGGAGCCTGAACACGGAGGAATGGGATGCACCGCGGAGTTGCTCAAATTCCACGACGGGATGTATATCCTCGGGCACGTCGGCGACAGCCGCGTTTATCTTTTCAGGAAAGGTCAGCTCAAACAGATTTCAAAGGATCATTCGCTGGTCCAGGAACAGCTGGAACAAGGGCTCATCACCGCTCTGGAGGCCAAAACGCATTCCCTGAGGCACATCATTTTGCGCGCCGTGGGTATCAACGACGAACTGGCCGTTGATTTCATGAAAGGGCGCACGGTGTCCGGGGATATTTTTCTGCTTTGTTCGGATGGATTATCCGATATGATCGATGATCCGGCGATTCAAAAGATGCTTTCTCTTTCGGGAGGCTTGGATGAAAAAAGGGACGCTCTGGTCGAAGCAGCCAAATCCGCCGGTGGGCACGATAATATCACAGTGGTTCTTTGCGAGGTCGTTTTTTGAATCGAGGCGACGCCGATCGTTCAACCCTCCGGACGGCAAGCGGCCCGAACCCCACCCTTTGTATTGCAGAGACAATCAAACGATGGAATCGGATTATCTGAAAAAAACGTTTTTTTTGTTTGTCGTTTTGTTCTTTCTGACGATGGGCGCATGCGAAACACGCGCGGCGGAAACCGGTCGTCTTTACCCTGTAACGCTTTTGGAAATGCAGAGAATTCTAACCCACTGGCTGAACGAATCCGGCTATCGTGTCGTGCAGTCGACGGGGCCGGACGACACCATTGTGTTGAACGGTATTCGGGGAAATGAACGGTGTCACATGATCCTGCAGGCTTGTTCTCCTTTGTATTCATCGCTGGAAGCGGAATGCTCGGCTCAGGGTCGACCCTCGCCGCGGCGGATGATGGAATTGACGGCTTTCTTGGATGATTATAGCGCGAAGAGGGCCGAGCAAAAATCGGAGGATCGAAAGCCGATCCCGCCCGTTTTATCGGGGGTAGACGCTGTGGTCTGCATCAGCGCGCTGTCCGACGGCGTGAAGATGTTTTTTTCCGGTTTTGTCGTGGATCCCAAGGGGATTGTTCTTTCGACGGCCCATGATCTGGATTCGGTCAAAGAGATGACCGTGACGACAACGCAGGGAAAGAAGTTCAGGGGACGGTTGATCAAAAAGGATGAGCGTCGTGACCTGGCGATGATCAGTCTCGAGTCCCCTGTCCCGTTTTATGTCGATCTGGAAAGGGGGCGAAGTATTTTAAAAGAAGGGGAGCCTGTTTTTGCCGTGTCTTGTCAAACCGGCGGTAAGGATATCCGAAAAGGTGTCGTTGTCGGGCCGGTGAAAGCTCAGAAAGACCTTTTTCTATGGCGCGTGGAAATGGACACGCCCAAAGGATCCAGCGGCAGTCCTGTGTTCGACCGAGAGGGCAAAATTGTTGCGGTGGTCAAAGGGAGATACCGGGGGTCCCCATCGTCCGGTTTTATGATTCCTCTGGAAACGGTGGTGAAATTTCTGACCGAGGGGCACAGCGGGAAATAGCGAGGAAAGCGGATGATGAAATTCGGGCGTTACGAAATTCTAAAAGAAATCGGAAAAGGCTCCATGGGGATGGTGTTTCAAGCGCATGATCCTCACATCGACCGCCATGTGGCCATCAAGGTGCTGCGCCAGGATCGGATGACGAGTGAAGGGTTCATTGAGCGGTTTTTGAAGGAAGCCAAGGCGATCGGCCGCCTTTCCCATCCGAATATCGTGGCGATCTACGATGTAGGGGAAGATCAAGAGACGATCTATATCGCGATGGAATACATCGACGGCGATTCGCTCGATACCTTCCAGAAGCCGGAAAAAAAATTGAGGCTTCCGGAAATCATCGATGTGGGCATTCAGGTCGCTCAAGCGCTTCATTATGCCAATGAGCGGGGCGTGATCCATCGCGACATTAAGCCGAGCAACATTATTCTTCAACCCGGCGGGCGCGTCAAGATTACGGACTTCGGGATCGCTCACATTGAAGATCCCTCCGGCATGATTCAAACGCAGGCCGGGGAGATTCTTGGAACGCCTGCGTATATGTCTCCCGAGCAAGTGTTAGGGAAATCGGTGGACGGCCGGTCTGATATTTTTTCGCTGGGGGTGATCCTTTGGGAAATGTGCGTGGGGAGACGGCCTTTCCGGGGTGAGAACATGGCGGCTGTCTTTCGAGCCGTCACGGATGAGCTTCCGGAGCCCCCGGACAAACTCAATCCCGATATCCCAGCGGACCTGTCCGCCGTCATTATGAAATGTCTGGAGAAGGATCCGTCAAAGCGTTATCAATCGGGAAATGAATTGGCTTTTGCGCTGCAAGCTCTTTGCGTTGACAAGTTGCGTGCAAATCCGCCGGTTTCGGACTTTCCGCCCAAGCGAAAAAAACTCCGGTATCTGATCATGGGGGTTATTGTGGCAGGACTTCTTGCGGCAGGTGGCCTTTATTTCATCGGCGAGCGCCTGAAAACCCCTGTTCAGACGGTTTCTCGCGAGGCGGACCGAAAAGTGAAAACCGCATTTTTGAGCGTAGAGAGCACGCCGCCTGGCGCTCAGATTTTTATCGATGGAAATTTCAAGGGGAAAACCCCCGGTCGCCTGGAGGTGACGGTGTCCAAACATGAAGTGAGGCTCGTTTTGCCCGGGTACCATGATTGGGAGGCCCAAATCGATCCGCCGGAAAACGGCGATATGCCGCTGAAGGTGAATTTAATTGAAAGCGGGCCCTGAAAGACACGACGTGAGATCAAATATTTCAATAGACTCATTTTTGAGGAAAGGGGTGTTTGACATGAAAAAAGGGATCCTAAAGTCTTACATGGTTATTGTCGTGCTTGCCGTTTTGTTTCATGCTGGAAACGGATACGGCCAGTTTGTTCAAGGAGCCGCGGCGCCTGTTTTTTCGCTGAAGGATACAAAGGGACAAAATTATGATCTGTCCAAAATGCAGGATCAGCCCTTGACGATTCTTTATTTTTTTGCGGCTGATTCCCGGCCCAGCCAGGAGGGACTTCTAAGTCTCAATGATCTCGTAAGAAGCAATCCGGCTGCGAAACTGCAAGTTTGGGCTGTCAGCGCGTCTTCACCTGAAAAAATTCGGCAGTTTGCCGCGCAAACCGGTCTTTCGTTTCCCTTGTTGATTGACAAAGGCTCGGTCAGTGATTTGTACAAGGCGCGGATGGTTCTGCCGACGGTCTGCATTGTGGGTCCGGGTCTTCAAGTCCTCGATTATTTTCAGGGAGGGGGGAAAACAACCGAAGCCATGTTGACGCGTCTTGCGGAAAGGGAATTGCAGCGCCGTCAAACACTGACGGCCAAGGCCATCAGCGATGCCTTGGTCAAAAAGAATGCCCAGAATATCAAAGCCAGGGCTGTGAGAGGCTATGCCGCCTTGAAGGATAAGAATTATGCGGAAGCTGAAAAAATCTTCAAGGAAATGTCGACGCTGGGGGCGTCGGGAGACGTTTTGGCCAAAGAAGGCTTGGCGGCGGTCTACGCTCAGAAGGGTGAGGCGGCAAAGGCGTTGGAGATGGCCAAGGAGGTGGAACGCAAAGCGCCTCGAAGAGGTTATGTCAACGTCATGAAGGGGAATGTTCTATATGCCCAGGGGCATAAGAAAGAAGCGGAAGCGGAGTACCGGATCGCCACCCAAAAAGCGGAAGCGGAAGTCTATCAAGAAGCCGTGCGGTACAACCAATTGGGACGCTACTACGCGCAAAGCGGGCAGTATAAAAAAGCGCGTGAACTCTACGATCAGGCGCTCCAGATCGATCCTTACTATATCGAAGGGACCACCAACAAAGGGGTGACGTTTGAAAAAGAGGGTCAGTGGGATAAAGCATTGGAGTCCTATCAACGTGCCCTGGCTCAGGACAAGGGTGATACCTTCGCCGCCGTTTTGGTCAAGAAAGCCAAGGAAATGGTGGACATCCAAAAAGACGCCGAAAGAATGAAGCGCATCGATCAGCTGGTCAAAGAGCTCGCGGAGCGTTATCGAAGCCAGAAGAGCCGGCCTTCGAAAGACGAAGATTCATGGACTTCTCAACCCATGATTCTTTCCTTGATCGATATCACGGAAAAAGGTTTCATGTCCGAACGGGATGGCCTATCGGAAGTATTGACCGCCGAACTCTCCGGCATGCTCAACGGGTCCGGACGCGTTCGCGTGGTGGAAAGAGCCATTCTCGATCGACTTTTGGCCGAATTGAATCTGGGGTCTTCGGATCTGGCCGATCCGGAAACCAAATTGAAATTGGGACGAGTGTTTGCGTCGCGTCTCATCGGAACGGGGTCTATCACATATCTGCAGCAAGGCGCTTTGTTGAGCTTGAGATTGATCGATTCTGAAACGACGGAGATATCCGAGGTCATTACAAGGCAGATCAATCCGGCGGCTGGTTTGGAAAAGCAGATGTTTCAGATCAACCGGGATATTTTAAAAACGGTTATTGAGAAGTATCCGTTACGGGGGTATCTGGTCAAGGTGCTTCAAGACGAGGGCATTTTGAATCTAGGTTCCAAGCAAGGCGTGGTCAAGGGCAGTCGGTTTACAGTGTTGGAGGAGCAAGACGCCGTTCAATATAAGGGGAAAACATTGAAGCAGGCTCCTAAACCAATCGGCGAGCTTGAAGTGACCAAGGTGGAGCCGGATCTCTCGTATGTGCGCATTTCCAAACGGGACCGCGCGTTGAAAACGGATGACAAGGTCCAGGAAAAAATGCCGGAAGCGGGGCAGTAAACTTTTATTATGGCATCAGAAAGGCAGGCGGGTTTGCCTGAAGGATCAAAACCCGCCTGCGGGTTTATCAGGAGGTCTTTTTCCGTGGGGGCTTTCTCTATCAAACGCGTTGGCTTGATTTACCTCATCCCTCTTTTTTTTGCGGGGATTGTCCTTTTATCCTGCGCCGGCGTGCCGGAGCGCTCCGGCACGCCCGATGCCGTCGCTGTCTGGAATATCGAAAACCTTTGGCCGCGTCCGGAAAATCCGGATTTTGGGGATTTGTTTTCCGATCAGATCGTTTCGACTCTCAATAAGATTGGCAAGTATCGGGTCGTGGAAAGAAAGAGGCTTCAACTGGCGTTAAACGAATTGAATGTGGGATCGAGTGATTTGGCCAGTGAATCAACCCGCCTTCGGTTGGGTCGGATTGTCGGCGCCCGCTTTATGATCTTTGGCGGATATTTTGCCGTACCGGGTCAGATGCGTGTGGATGTGCGCCTTGTGGAAGTGGAA
>CAZPTW010000200.1:0-6135 GCA_964589235.1 uncultured Smithella sp.
TTTGCATCAATTCTTCGAGATCGAATCGCGGCATCATCACCTGGGTGGCGGCATTGGCCATTCCCCAGTTCATGCAGCAGGTGTTGGCGTAGATATGGTAATAGGGAATGACGCTCAACACATTGCGCTTTTCCGGGGGGGTGCAATGGGCGATATGCTGTCCCCAAAGAGAGCATTGAAGCGTTGCCGCGACGAGGTTTCCATGCGTGAGCACCGCGCCTTTGGGCCGACCGGTCGTTCCACCGGTGAATTGAATCAGGGCGGAGTCTCCGGGACTCAAGTCAACGCGGGGAAGCCGGGTGTTTGCGCAGTTTTCGATCAGTTCTGAAAAATGATAAAAACCTTCATCCAGCTCAAGACTTTTGGCCGTACTGACGCCCAATCCGGTGATGTAGTCCGTCACCTGCGTCACGATCAGCGGAATGTTCATTTCCTTGGCCAGAGGGCGCATGGTCGGCAGCGCACCGTCGAACGTGATCAAAAGTCTTGTGCCGGTGTTGTCCAGCATAAATTGGAGTTCGTCGTGCGTGTAAAGCGGGTTCATGTTGACGACGATGCCGCCTGCCGACAAGATGGCGTAATAGGCGATGACATACTGTGGACAGTTGGGGAGGGCCAACGCGATCCGATCGCCCTTGACGGTTCCCAGTTGGACAAGGGCGTTGGACAGGCGCAGCATTTGCGTGCGCAGCTGCGCGAATGTCATTTCCGAGCCGTAAAAATCGGTGGCGACCTTAGAAGGAAATTGGGACGCCGCGAAGTGAAGGAAGCCTTGCACGGGAAATTTCGGGAAACGAACGTCTGTGGGGACGGGGTAATCGTAGTTTTTTTGCCAGGGTCTTGCGTCCAAGATCTTTTCCTTCCAACTGTATAGGGCTTCCGAGAAAATCCAACCGTTTGCGGGTGTATCAAAAACCCGCTTCTTTTTATGAGATTTAGCATGTGTCGTGCCAATCCTGAATCGCTGTTTATTGCTGAAATATCGAGCCTCTTGATATTTTTTGCTGGATTTATGTTTCAAAAAATGATTCACGGATGTTTCAGTGAATCGTTTGTGAATCATCGCTGAATCAAATGATTCATGTAAATCTGTCTTGGGAGGAAGAAATGGCGGACGGGGATGATCCTGAAAAAAACCGAATCGAACGCCCGATGAGCGCCGAATATTATGAGCGCTTCTATCATCAAACCTATCGAGAGTGGAAAAAGTTCATCGAGGGGAATCCCCGCGTCGATCCGTCGGTGATCTCACCGGAGTTGCTGGACGCTTGGCAGCGGTGCCGCAAGTTGTCTGTCGACCCGAAAAAACCTCCGGAGAATCTGATTCTGACCGGCGCGAAACTCGAGGCGCTTCTGGACAAGAATAGGGAGTTCATCGAAGTCAGCCGTCCTTTCATGAAAAATCTTTACGGTTTCTTGGAGGGATCGGGGTTTTTGGTCAGTCTTTTCGATCGCGACGCCTTTATCCTCGAAGTCGTCGGGGATTTGCAGGAAAACGAAATTGTCCGGACGGCCCGTGGGTACGTGGGCGCCTGCTGGAATGAAGCCAACGCGGGCAACAATGCCGCGGGAACTGTGGTCGTTTGTCGGAAGCCCATCCAGTTTATGGGGGCGCAGCATTATATCCGAACGTACCACGCCGCCACGGGATCCGGGGCGCCGATATTCAACCCCCAAGGGGAATTCATCGGCGGCATCGCGCTGTCCGGTCGCTACTTTCGCGCCAATCCGCACACCCTCGGCATGGCGGTGGCGGCGGCCCATGCCATCGAGAACGAACTGCGCATCCGCAAAGCATTGGCTGAATCGCAAGTGGCCTATAGCTATCAAAAGACGGTGATCTCTTCTATCCAGGGGGCGCTCATCGCCATCGATTCGGGCTGCCGTGTCACGCTGATCAATGACAACGCCCGGAGAATGCTTGCACTGGGGGACATTCCCGTTGAAGGCCGCAAGCTGCGGGATGTGCTCGGACATGAAAACCGCTCGTTTTTCACCCTGCTGGAAAACAACGAGACCTTAAGCGATACGGAGGTGCGTGTTGTGTCGCAACAGGGCGGCGGCGATTTCACGATGACGTGCAACCCCATTATCGCGGCGGGGGGAGCGGTCATCGGGCGGGTCATCGTGCTCAATGAAATCCAGCGGGTGAGGTCCATGGTGACCAAAATGATGGGGGCCAAGGCCAATCTGCGGTTTGAGGATATTTTGGGGCGCAACCCCCGATTCCTGATGACCGTCGACCAGGCCCGGATGGTCGCCCAGAGCCGGTCCAACGTGTTGCTCCTGGGGAAAAGCGGCACCGGGAAGGATATTTTCGCCCAGTCCATTCACAATGCCAGCGATCGGCGCAACGGGCCCTATGTCGCCATCAACTGCGGCGCCATTCCGAGGGATTTGATCGCGAGCGAGTTGTTCGGTCATGAAGAGGGCGCTTTTACCGGCTCGCGCCGGGGGGGGAACCAGGGGAAATTCGAACTGGCCGACGGCGGGACCATTTTTTTGGATGAAATCGCCGAGACGCCGCTGGAGCTGCAAACGGCGCTTTTGCGCGTGATTGAAGACAAATCCGTCTCGCGCATCGGCGGCACGCGCGTGCGTCCCGTCGATGTCCGGATCATCGCGGCCACCAACAAGGACCTGCGCGAAGAAGTGCGCAGGGGCAATTTCCGGGAGGATCTTTATTATCGCGCCAATGTTTTCGCGATCGAAATGGTGCCGCTTTGCGAGCGGCTCGACGATATTCCACTCCTGACGGATCATTTCATCAAGCAGTACGCGAGAGCCATGAAGAAAAACATCACCCGCGTCGACAAGAAGATTATCGACGTCTTCATGAGTTATTCCTGGCCGGGCAATGTGCGCGAGCTGCAAAACGCCATCGAGCGAATGATCAATTTTCTCAAAACCACGGAACTGACCGTCGACATGATCCCCTCGCATATTCTCAATCCGCGCGTGACCCCGGACAGTGAGGAGTCCGATCCAAACGCCGAGGAAATGCAGCGGCGGCTGATCGAAAGAATGCTGGCCCAAAAGTTCCGCAGAAACCAGATCGCCGCGCGGCTCAACATGTCGCGCGCCACGCTGTACCGAAGGATCAAGCAGTATGGACTGGGGTAGCGCCCGTTTTTTGATCCCCTCGATCTGACCCGGCTGGCGGAAAACCTTGGGGCGGGATCGCCAGGAACGCCGCAAGCCGCCGACCGGCCGATTTCTTTTCCGGGCGTCTGAGACAACAAGGTCTTGACGCCGTGCCGCCCGATGGTATGACGGTGACGCTTCTTTCTTTTCACGAGGAATGCCAATCGGAAAACGAACGCGGGTCGTTTTGGCTTTCGGCTCGCGGAGGCATCTTTTATCCTGCGTTTCTTCTGTTGCGGAATTCGCGAGAATATGAAAAATTTTTATTTATTTGTCGATCGTCTCCGTCTGGAAGGGAGGAAGGGTCAGGTGATGGCCATTGATGATGGGTGGGGCCTTGTCTCAAAATAAACCTTTTCGGGGCTGGATGGTTCTTGCCGGCGCCATGGCCGCTTACTTGGGGATCTGCGGGAACGTCTCTTACGCTTTCGGTGTTTTTCTGCCGGTCATGGCCGAAAGCATGGGGTGGGGTCGCCAGGCGTTATCCGGCGTGTACACTTTTTTCTTGGTGCTCGGTGGTCTTTTGGGGCCGCTTGCGGGATGGAGCGTCGCCCGGTTCGGCGCCAGAAGGAACATTGTTTGGGGAAATGTCGCCGCTGTGCTGGGGCTTTTGGGAATGTCCCAGGCGGGGGCCCTTTGGCATGTCTACCTTTGCTTTGGGCTTTTGTGCGGTTTGGCCCTGGCCTTTTCCGAATTTCTGCCCACCACCACGGTGGTCAATCACTGGTTTATCCGCCGTCGGTCTTGGGCGTTGGGGCTGCTTTTGGCCTCCGGTGCGGCGGGCGGTTTTATGATGCCTTCGGCGATCAGCCTGCTGATGGGGGGAATCGGATGGCGTGGGACGTGGGTGGTTTTAGCCGCGTTGCAGGGACTTTTGGGGATTGGCTTGGCCGGATGGCTCATTCGCGACACTCCCCAAGAGCAGGGGCAAGTTCCCGATGGATGGATCGACCCGCCCCAAGCAGATGGCGATCTGGTCTTGGACGCGTCCGGAGGCGATTCGAAGTCCGAGTCGATATCTCTGCTTTGCCGCGTGCTGAAAATCCGCGCGCTTTGGATACAGCTTGCTTTATTTACCGTCTTGCTTTTTGCCGTCAACATGATCTCCGCCCATCAGGTGGCCTACCTGCGCGACTTGCGCTATTCACCGATGCTTTCGGCGACCGCTTTCGGGTTGATGCTCGGCGCCAGCATTTTGGGGCGGATCGCGAGCGGAGGCCTTGGAATGCTCGTTCAGGGCCGGTATTTGGCATCAGCGTTTATGATGTGTATGGCGCTGGGAATTCTGTCTTTGATGAAGGCCAAGGGGGAGGGGTTCGTTTACCTATACTCTGCTTTGACCGGCGTCGGCTTCGGCGGCATGATCGTGATCTTGCCGCACATGATGGCCCAATCCGTCGGGCGAAGACTTTTCCCCCGGGTTGTCGGCTGGACGACGCCGATCGTCGCCGTGGTCGCGGCCGCAAGCCCTGTCTTGGCCGGCTATCTTTTCGACGTCACCGGAAGTTACGCCTGGCCGTTTGGTTTGGCGGCGTCTCTTCTTTTGCTGGGGGGAATGCTGGCTTTGTTGATCCGTCCCGATTCGGCGCATGACCTGTGACGCGTCGAAAATGGTCTTCGGTCGCCAAAGACAAAAAACGTGAGCCTTTCGGTCGTTGTTCGTGACGGGCGGACCCAAGATGCCAGTCGAGCTCGTGAGAAGGCCTTCCTCGGCTGTCGCGCCTGATGTCATGGTTGGGGTCGGACTTTGGCGTCGCGGTTTGCGCCGACATCGATCCCGATCGGCTGATCGTGCCTCCGGCCGTGACCGCCGGCACACAGGAAGAATGTCGTTGAGCGTTTTCTGCGGGAAAAATGAACATCCCAAGAAAAGAGCGATTGCGGATTCATGGGGAATTCATTATGATGCCGAGAGGCTGTCCATGCCGATAAATGAAAGGTCGATTGGACGATGCAAGCGTTTATGGCAACTCTTCTGTCGTTGATCAACAGCGTCGCTGTCATCATCGTTATCGCTTATTTCATCACGCGAAGTTCTCTATTTGCCCGCGTTTTGGAAAAGAAGGTCACTTGGAAGGATCGGCTGCTTCTGATTTTGATCTTCGGATTGTTTTCCATTTATGGGACATTGGGGGGGTTTCGGATTCTCGGCGGTATCGCCAGTATCCGTGACTTGGGTCCGACCGTGGCCGGCCTTTTGGCTGGACCCGTCGTGGGATTGGGGGCGGGCGTGATCGGCGGCGTTCATCGTTATCTGCAAGGGGGATTCACGGCGGTGGCCTGCGGGCTGGCGCCCATCATGGCTGGGTGTGTCGGCGGCTTGGTGTATTTGTTCAGACGCGACCGGTTTCTCGGCATCGGCCGGGCCGTTTTGTTGATGATCGGCGTTGAATTGATGCATATGGCGCTGGTGGTGGCGATCAGCCGTCCGTTTGACAAGGCGGTGGAACTTTTGAAAAGCGGCCTTCCACCGGTCGTCGCGGCCAATGCTCTTGGGATCGCGCTTTATGGGTTCATCATGATGAACCTGCTTAAGGAGCGGTCACTCGAAAAGGCCAAGCTGCTGATGGAAGGCGAACTCGGTGTGGCCCGCGACATTCAGATGAGCCTGGTTCCCAAGACGTTTCCGCCGGCCCCCGTCCGCGAGGAGTTCTCGCTCTATGCGGCCCTGGAACCGGCGCGGGAAGTGGGGGGGGATCTGTATGATTTCTATTTTGTGGACAAAGATCGCTTGTTTTTCATGGTCGGAGATGTCTCCGGCAAAGGCGTGCCGGCCGCGCTGTTCATGGCGGTCACCCGTACGGTGATGAAAGCCCGGATGCAGCCGGCGGACGCGGGGCTGGGGCGGATCGTGTCCAACGTCAACAAGACCTTATGTGAAGGGAACGACGCCTCCATGTTTGTGACGGCGTTTTGCGGTTTTTTGAATGTTCTCACCGGAGATGTCACTTACATCAACGCGGGCCACAATCCACCGGTCATCGTCGACGC
>CAZPTW010000201.1:0-6130 GCA_964589235.1 uncultured Smithella sp.
CCTGGAGGTAACTGACCACCCTTTCTACCAAACTGTCAAGTCAAGTCCGTCCTCTCACAAATATGTAAAAATGATCATCAGTTCATCGGCAGAGCTTGCATGGGGACATCCGACCCCACGACATCCTTAAAAGGCTCCTCATCTTTGACAAATGCAATGTCTAAAACCTCATCAATGTGATCAACGAACACAATTTTCAAGGCCTTTTGAACATTCTGCGGAACTTCCGCAAGATCCTTTTCATTGTCTTTTGGAATAATCACCGTCTTAATGTTACCGCGATGCGCGGCTAATATCTTTTCCTTCAACCCTCCTATCGGTAGCACTCTTCCTCGCAATGTAATCTCTCCTGTCATGGCCAAATCGGCTCTCACTTTCTTTTTTATGAGAGCTGATGCGATGGAAGTCGCCATAGCGATCCCTGCGGAGGGACCATCCTTGGGGATAGCCCCTTCCGGTACATGAACGTGAATATCAATCTTCTTATAGAAATTTTTGGGTAATCCGAATTTCTCTGCTCTTGCACGTATATACGTCAAAGCCGCCTGCACGGATTCTTGCATGACATCGCCGAGTTTGCCCGTCATTACCATGCGCCCTGTCCCTTCCATAATCGACGCTTCTATCGCCAAAAGTTCCCCTCCGACTTCCGTCCATGCAAGACCAATAGTTAACCCGATTTGGTTTTTACCTTCGGTTTCACCGTGGCGATATTTTGGAACGCCTAGGTATTTCGGCACATTCTTGGAACTGATGACGATTTTTTTCCTTGATCCATTACTGACGATTTCCTTGGCGACTTTTCGGCAGATGGCGGCGATTTCACGCTCAAGATTTCGAACACCTGCTTCTCTTGTATACTGCCGGATAATTCGCAAAAGCGCGCCTTTTGTTATATCAATTTGTTCTTTTTTCAGACCATTGGCTTCCATCTCTTTAGTCACGAGATACTTTTGGGCGATATTCATCTTTTCTTGTTCCGTGTAGCCCGCGATCCTGATCACTTCCATCCTATCTTGCAAAGGTGCCGGTATCGTCTGCAAGACATTTGCGGTTGTGATGAACATGATATCCGACAAATCATAGTCGACATCCAGATAGTTATCATTAAAGGCCACATTCTGTTCTGGATCGAGCACTTCCAACAATGCCGATGAAGGATCGCCTCTGAAGTCAGAACTCAATTTGTCCACTTCATCCAAACAAAAAACAGGATTATTTGATCCAGCTTTTTTTAAAGATTGAATAATTTTGCCGGGCATCGCTCCAATATACGTCCTGCGGTGACCGCGAATTTCCGCTTCATCACGAACACCGCCTAGCGAAATACGGACAAACTTTCGATTCGTCGCACGAGCCACCGATTTTGCGATAGAGGTCTTGCCAACACCAGGAGGACCGACAAGACAAAGGATCGGACCTTTATTCTTTTTCACAAGGGATTGTACCGCTAAATATTCAATGATGCGTTCTTTAACTTTTTTTAGTCCGTAATGATCTTCATCGAGAATCGCTTCCGATTCCTTCAGGGTATATTTGTTCTCCGTGACTTCCGACCAAGGCATATCTAATAGCCAGTCTATGTAGTTACGCACAACTGTCGCTTCCGCCGACATCGGAGCCATCATCTGAAGCTTCTTAATTTCTTGACGAACCTTTTTCGATGCCTCTTCGGAGAGTTTCTTCTGTTTAAGACGTTTTTCTAATTCTGCTATCTCATTTCGGAAATCATCTTTCTCTCCCATTTCTTTTTGAATAGCGCGCATCTGCTCATTTAGATAATAATCCTTCTGAGTTTTCTCCATCTGCTTCTTGACGCGCCTTTTGATCTTTTCTTCGACTTGCAAAATCTCAATCTCTGAAAGCATCAGCGAATAAATGGCTTCCAGCCTTTCGCTAATGTCATAGATTTCCATGATTTTCTGCTTATCTTCCAGTTTCACGTTCAAATGTGTAATGACGACATCCGCCAACTTCGAGGGATCCTCGATTGCCGCAATGGTGCCCATCATTTCCACATGAACTTTTTTACTGAGCTTCAAATACAACTCAAAAGATTCTTTGATGCTGCGCATCAAAGCCTGTTTTCGCACATCATTGGCATCGTTATCTACATCATCGATTTCATTAACTTTCACGAGGAAGAACTCATCATTTTTCAAATATTCCTTGATAACCCCTCGATTTTTTCCTTCAACTAGAACTTTTACGGTCCCATCCGGCAATCTTAAAAGTTGAATAATAATTCCGATCGTGCCGACTCGGTAGATATCATCTTCTGTTGGGTCGTCTTTCTTCGCATTTTTTTGAGCCACCATGAAAATCCCTTTTTCGTACTTCATGGCGGATTCCAACGCGGCTATGGACTTTTCTCTGCCGACAAAAAGTGGAACAATCATATGCGGGAAAACAACGACATCCCGTAACGGCAAAAGCGGAATGACATTTGTTTTATCTTTTAGATTTTGGATTTGTTCTTCAGACATTGATTCTTCCTATCCCTCACATATCGTTTATGCGGATTCCGATTTCGTATCGTAAATGAGTATTGGTTTCTCTTTATTGATCACAACCTCTTCGCTGATTACACATTCTTTGATATCCCTTTGGGATGGAATATCGTACATCACTTCCAACATGGTATTTTCCAAAATGGATCTCAAGCCGCGGGCTCCCGATTTTCTTTCCATAGATAGCTTGGCCACACAGCGAAGCGCTCCGTCTGTGAACTTCAGATTGACGTTTTCCAGTTCAAATAATTTTTTATATTGTTTTATGATCGAATCCTTCGGTTCGATCAATATTCTCACCAAAGCGTTTTCGTCTAAGTCATCCAACGTGGCGATTACCGGCAAACGACCGATAAACTCTGGGATCAGTCCGAATTTTAAAAGATCCTCTGAACGTACTTCTGACAATAACTCTCCTACTCTTTTTTCTTTTTTACTTTTTATTTCGGCCCCAAATCCCATTGTATTGGTTCCGATCCGTTTTGAAATAATCTGTTCCAAATCATTAAAGGCTCCACCACATATAAAAAGGATATTGGTTGTATCGACCTGAATGAATTCCTGTTGTGGATGCTTGCGCCCGCCTTTTGGCGGAATATTTGCCATGGTTCCTTCCATGATTTTTAACAACGCCTGCTGGACGCCCTCGCCTGAAACATCTCGAGTGATGGATTGATTCCCTGATTTTTTTGCAATTTTGTCAATCTCGTCAATATAAACGATGCCTTTAGAGGCTCGAGCCACATCATAATCCGCATTCTGAAGCAGACTCAAAATAATGTTTTCAACATCTTCACCGACATAACCCGCTTCTGTCAATGTGGTTGCATCCGCTATAGTGAAGGGAACATTAAGGAATTTTGCCAAAGTCTTTGCAAGCAGGGTTTTTCCCGAACCTGTAGGCCCGATCAGCAATACGTTGCTCTTTTGAATTTCAACACCATCGTTGGAACTGACATTGGAAAAGAGTCGCTTATAGTGATTATAAACCGCTACTGAAAGAATTTTCTTTGTTTTTTCCTGACCAATAACATATGAATCAAGAAACTTTTTTATCTCCTTGGGTTCAGGCAATACATTCTTTGGACTTTTTTCAACTGTCTTTTCTTCCTCTTCTACAATACAGCGACATAATTCGATACATTCATCGCAAATGTAAGCTGTTGGACCAGCAACTAACTTACGAACCTCACTTTGCATTTTGCCACAAAAAGAACAAAAAAGCATACCCTGCCCCATTCTATTGTCTTTGCTTCTCTTAATCACTTAGTTTCTCCTTTATTGGTTAACAGGCGTCACCGGCTTTCTAATGACTATTTCGTCAATTAAGCCGTATTCTTTAGCCTGTTGACTGGTCATGAAGTAGTCTCTTTCCGTATCGCTTTTGACTTTCTCCAATGGCTGCAATGTCAAATCAGAAAGTATTTTATTTAATTCATCTTTTAATCTTAATATTTCTCTCGCTTGGATGTCAATATCTGTCGCTTGCCCCTGAAATCCTCCAAGTGGCTGGTGAATTAAAATTCTCGAATGGGGCAGTGCAAACCGTCGCCCCCTTGCCCCCGCTGCGAGAAGTATCGCGGCCATACTTGCCGCCTGCCCCATGCAGACAGTTGAAATAGGCGGTTTGATATACTGCATTGTATCGTAAATGGCCATCCCCGAACTCACATGGCCACCTGGGGAATTGAGATAGAAAAATATCTCCTTGTCAGGATCTTCCGCTTCAAGATAAAGCATTTGAGCCACAACGACATTCGCCACACTGTCATCGATTGCCGTTCCTAAAAAAACGATCCTATCTTTCAGAAGCCTCGAATATATATCGAATGCTCTTTCTCCACGGCCATCCTGTTCAACGACCATTGGTATCAAGTTCACTGTACTACCTCCCCCATTCCCATCTTATTGACGATCTTAATATTTGCCTCCCTCTCAATAAAGTCAAATACCTTTTTCGAAACCAACTCCGATTTTAGATTATCGATTCGTTCCTCCGTGTCATAGGAACTCTTAACAATCTCGTAATCTGTGTGGCACATTGATGCTAAATCATTGAAATGCTTATCAATGTCTTCATCAGTTGGCACTATAGCCTCCTTTTCGGCGATCTTTTTTAGAATCAGAAATGATTTTACAGTCTTTTCTGCATCCTGTTTGAACTGGTCATGCATTCTAAAGCTCAGCTCCATGGCATTTTTCTCATCCATTCCGGCTGCGCGCATTCTTTTTTGCGCATCATTCATCATGTAAAAAATTTGACGTTCAACTAATGATGGGGGCGCTTCAAACTCATTGGCTTTTAAAAGGGCATCGATAATTTTATTTTGTAATTCACTCTCACTTTGGCGCTTACACTGATCCTCCATAGTCTTACGGACGTCATTTCTTAAATCGTCGAGGGTGTTGTATTTATCAAAATTTTTAATAAATTCCTCATCAATATCAGGAAGTTTCTGTTCTTTAAGACCTTTCAGGATGACTTTGAACGTGACATCTTTTCCTGCAAGTTTTTGATTATGATAGTCTTTGGGAAACGTGACCTCAATGTCTTTCACATCTCCTCTCTTCATTCCGACAAGTTGTTCTTCAAAACCAGGAATAAATCTCTTTGATCCGAGCTCTAATAAATAATTTTCTGATTTTAACTCTGAAAGAGACTCACCATCCAGTCTCCCTTCAAAGTCAATCATCACAAAATCTCCCATTACCGATGGGCGTTCATCTGCAACATCTTGCATGGTTGCAAACATTTTACGAATTTCCTGCAGTCTCTTCTCCAAGTCTTCTTCAGTTATGACAATATTGGTTTTCTCAAGTTCAATCCCTTTGTATCCTTGCGGCTCAAAGGCCGGCTCGGTTTCAAACACTACGCTGAACGCAAAATCCGTGTTTTCCTTAATCCCTTTTTGTTCAATATCTGGGCGAGAGAGAGTTACGATACCCCTTTCGTCTAAAGCCTTCCAATAATATTTATTGACGATGTTGGTCATCGCCTCTCCTTCTGCATCCGCTTTGAAGAAATTTTCCAATACTTTTCTTGGAACCTTACCTGGTCTAAATCCCTTGATTTTCGCCTTCTTACCGATATCACGATAGACTTGATCCATTTCTGTCTTGACAAAAGCCCATGGAATTTCAAAGGAAATCTTTTTCTTAACCGGACTTATATCTTCAATCTTGACTACATAATCGTTCACTATTTTTTTCTCCTTATATCGTCATTATTTAATATCTTGCACTGGTGCGAGAGAGGGGACTTGAACCCCTATCCGCATCGGCGGGCTGGATCCTAAGTCCAGTGCGTCTGCCAATTCCGCCACTCTCGCTTTTTCCTTACAGAATTATATGATTCCCAAGTATAATGTCAACGTAAACGGTAATTCATGGCTGTAGTATTCTTCATGTTTAAATACTCCTCATTGATGCGTCATGTAATTTATATTCGCCTTTAATGCAAGTGAAAGATCACATCGCTCAATATTTGTAAAACGGCTCTCAGCTGGCATTTATCAATCACAATTTTTTCGACTGGAAGAGTTGATGAGACCTTGTTGCAGACGATGAAATGGTCGGGGCGAGTGGATTTGAACCACCGGCCCTCTGAACCCCATTCAGAT
>CAZPTW010000202.1:0-6033 GCA_964589235.1 uncultured Smithella sp.
TAGCCAAAGAGGACATGGATGAAGTCGCCAACATTGTCGCGTAAATAAAAAGAGGCAAGAGGAAAAATTTGCCCCCATGGATCCGACGGGGGTTATCGTCGATAAAAGGACAAACGATGAAACTCATTTTTGAAATCAGCAAAGCGGGACGTCAGGCCGTCGATTTGCCATCGAGCGATGTCGGGGAAGTCGATCTCGCCTGCGTGATCGGAGAATCTTTTTTACGAGATGATCTCGAATTGCCGGAAGTGGCGGAAATCGATCTGATCCGTCATTTTACCCATTTGTCCCGTCGCAATTTCGGTGTGGATCTGGGATTTTACCCATTGGGATCCTGCACGATGAAGTACAACCCCAAAATCAACGAATCGATCGCGGCCTTGCCGCAATTTACGGCACTGCATCCTTGCGTGCCGGATGAATTCGCCCAAGGCAATCTCGAGCTGATGTTTTCGATGCAGGAGATTTTAAGCGGTCTTTTCGGCATGGCGGATTTTACGCTGCAACCGGCCGCCGGCGCGCATGGCGAACTCACCGGCGTCATGATGATCAAAAAATACTATGAAAAAAAGGGAGAGAAACGGCATCGCATCATCATTCCCGATGCGGCGCATGGGACCAATCCGGCCTCCGGGGCGCTTTGCGGCTTTGAAACCGTGACGCTCCGATCCAACGCGGAAGGGGGCGTGGATATCGATCATCTAGACAGCCTGATGACCGAAGACACGGCGGCATTGATGCTTACCAATCCCAACACCTTGGGCCTTTTTGAGCGCAACATCGAAAAAGTCGCCGCGATCGTCCACGAGCGCGGTGGGCTTTTATACGGGGACGGCGCCAACGCCAATGCGTCTTTGGGCAAAATCCGCCCAGGAGACCTGGGGTTCGACGTCATTCAGCTCAATTTGCACAAGACCTTTTCCACCCCCCACGGCGGCGGTGGACCGGGCAGCGGTCCCGTGGGCGTGTGCGACAAGCTCGTCGACTTTCTGCCGATCCCGCGCATTGTGAAAAGCGATTTAGGCTTTTCCTGGTCGGAGGACTTTCCGGAATCCATCGGTCGGGTCCGTGCCTTTTACGGCAACTTCAATGTGATCGTCAAAGCCTACGCGTATATTCAATCGCTGGGGAAAGAGGGCCTGATCCGTGCCGCGGAGATGGCCGTACTCAACGCCAATTACATCAAGGAAAAATTGAAGCCCTACTTCGATCTCCCGTTCGATCGCGTTTGCATGCACGAGTGCGTTTTTTCCGGCAGACGCCAGGTGGCGGAATCGGGCGTCCATACGAGTGATATCGCCAAGCGCCTCATCGACTTCGGCTACCATCCCCCCACGATATACTTCCCCTTGATTGTGCCGGAAGCCATCATGATCGAACCGACGGAAACAGAAAGCAAGGAAACACTGGATCGTTTTTGCGACGCGATGATCTCGATCGCCGAAGAAGCGAGGAAAAATCCCGATCAAGTGAAGTCCGCGCCATCGACCACACCGGTCGGCCGTCTCGACGAAGTACGGGCCGCGCGCAAGCCGGATGTCTGCTGGAAAAGACCGGTCATCCCTTCCTGATGAAAAGGTTTTATCCACCAAACAGCGAATCGTCCACTATGAAGCATTCATTCCCTCCGCCTTTTCAACAAAAGATCCTGCGTAAGCCGTCTTGGCTCAAAGTGCGGCCCCCCTATGCCGACATGTGCGGAAAAATCCGTTCCACTGTCGCCGGGTTGCAGCTTCATACCGTCTGCCAGGAGGCCGCCTGCCCCAACATGGCGGAGTGTTTCCAAAACGGGACCGCGACGTTCCTCATTTTGGGCAACATCTGTACCCGTCATTGTCTTTACTGCAACGTTGCGCATGGCGTGCCGGCGCGTCTTGATCCTCTCGAAATCGACCGTCTTGTCAACGCTGTGCGGCTTTTGAATCTGCGTTATGTCGTCGTCACGTCCGTGACGCGGGATGACCTACCGGACGGCGGCGCGCAGGTGTTTGCCGATTGTATCGCCGCGCTGCGCCGGGATATTCCCGGCTGTCGCCTTGAAGTCCTCATTCCGGATTTTTCCGGAAATTTTCAAGCACTCGAGAAAGTGATGGACGCCGCGCCCGACGTCATCAACCATAATATGGAAGTGGTCGAGCCGTTCTTCCCCAAACTCCGCCCGGGGGGACATTACAGGACCTCCCTAAATCTCCTGTACCGAGTCGCCCAAAAGCCGCTGGTGTCCAAAAGCGGTTTCATGGTGGGATTCGGCGAATCCCAAGCCGACATCCTTCGCTTGATCGACGATCTGGCCTCCGTATCCTGTGCGCGCCTCACCATCGGGCAGTATCAGCAGCCCTCGCTTCGACACTGGCCGGTCGCCAAATATTACACGCCGGAGGAATTCGCGCGATTCAAAGAAATCGCCTATGCAAAGGGGTTTCAACATGTGGAGGCAGGCCCCCTGGTGCGCAGTTCCTACCGCGCGGGGGATCTCTATCCTCCTTCGCAAGCCCGCAGATGATTTGCAAACGGTCCGGTGTGATCGAAGAAGGAGGGCGGCGACGGATCGACCGCCCTCCGGGTGGACATCAGACAAGTTTCAGATAGTTTTTCACGAGGTATTCCGCCGTCTGCAGCGCGCCTTTGGCCGCGCCCAGCTTGGTGTTGTGTGCAAGACACACGTATTTGATCCCGTTTTCAAGGATCGGGTCCTTACGGATGCGCCCCACGGTGACGGTCATGCCGCCGCCTTTGTCACGATCCATGCGCGGCTGCGGCCGGAACGGGTCATCGGTTACGTCAATGAGATGCTCAGGCGAACTAGGCAAATGCAATTCGGCGAAGTCTTTCCCGTATTCCATCATCACGCGCTTGACATCCTCCGGTGTGCACGGCTTTTCCGTTTGCACAAACGCGCAGACCAAATGCCCATCAAGCACGGGAACACGATTGCAGGCGGCGGTAATGCCGAAGGAAGCATTGACGATCTTCCCGCCGACGAGTTTTCCCAAAATTTTTTGCGGTTCGGATTCCACCTTCGGCTCCTCACCGGAAATATAGGGCACGACGTTTTCCATCATATCCATGGCCGAAAGGCCGGGGGTGCGGCCGGCACCCGACATAGCCTGAAGCGAGGTCATCACGACTTGTTTGACGCCGTAGTTGTCCAAAATGGGTTTCAGGGAAACGACCAGCCCGGCGATGGTGCAATTCGACTTGGGGGAAATAAAGCCTTTCCAGCCGCGGTTTTTGCGCTGGACGTCCAGAAGCGCCGCATGTTCCATGTTGACGCCGCCGACGAGAATCGGGGTGTCTTCTTCATAGCGAAAAGCCGACGCGGTGCTGATGACGGGCGTTGTTTTTGCGTATTTGGGCTCGAGCTCCTTGGCCGGTCCGGCATCCATCGTCGAAAAAATGATGTCGACGGATGTCGGATCAAAAGTCGATGCCTCCTCGACAACCATATTGGCGATCTCCGCCGGCAATTCCTCCGGACACCACCAACGGATCGACCCGTTGGCGTCGCGAAGTGCATCGATATATTTCTTTTCGGCAGACCGTTCCGACGCGACGAGCTTGGCGATTTGGAACCAGGGATGCCCCAAGAGACTGACAATGGCTTGTTGACCGACGATACCGGTTGCGCCGACAATGGCGATTTTTAACATGTGAGTATCCTCCATTAGCATTTAAATTGTTGCAGTATTTGTTTGGTTTTTTCCACGTCCGCCATGATCTGACGCTTCAAGCTTTCGGGACCGTCAAACTTGACAATGTCCCGCAACTTCTCCACGAAAAAGACGTTGATGCTTTTACCCCGCAGATCGCCGGCGAAATCCAAGAGGAAAACTTCAAAGGTCGACGTGTAATCTCCAAACGTGGGTTTGGCGCCGATGTTGAGGGCGCCTCGGTACCGCTTTCCCTCCACATCGACAAGTGCCGCGTAAATCCCCGGAGACGGCATCAATTCTTTCTCCGGTTCGATATTGGCCGTGGGAAACCCAAGCCCCGTTCCTCGCCCAGCCCCCGTAACCACTTTTCCCGCAACATTGTAAGGGCGTCCGAGTAGCTTGGCTGCGGACGTCACATCACCTTCCAAAATGTAATTGCGGATCAGGGTGCTGCTGACAATTTCATCCTCAATTTTGAACGCTTCAATCACTTCGACCGAAAAGCCGCATTCTCGGCCCCGGGCGATGAGATAAGCGTCGTTGCCCTGACGGCCCCGCCCGAAAACATAATCATGACCGATAATAATCTTCGTGATGGCGAGCTGATCGCACAGAAAACCTCCCACAAATTCTTCGGCCGTCGTTTTGGCATAGGTTGCATCAAATTTTATGACGACTGCCGCGTCCACCCCGCATTTTTCGAGGTGGGCCATCTTTTCGGCCCTTGTCGTAATCAAATAAAACGGCCGGATGTTTGGATGCAAAATCATTTTAGGATGAGGATCGAACGTGACGACCAGTGATTTCTTCCCGACATTTCGGGCTTCGACGGCAAGTTTCCGGCAAATGTGTTGATGGCTCAGATGCACGCCGTCAAAATTACCGACGGTCACGTAAGCGCCTCGGAAATCATGAGTAATTTTTTCTTGTCCTTCAAATACGATCATCATGTTACCATGCTTCATAGAAATCAGCACCGCAACATAACATTTTGGCCGCTATTTTCAAGAGGATTTTAACTTGACAACAGCCGGAGGTTCGGTATAGAGCACTCTTCACGTGCCGAAGTGGCGGAATTTGGTAGACGCGCTAGGTTCAGGGTCTAGTAGGCGTGCGCCTGTCCGGGTTCAAATCCCGGCTTCGGCACCAATCCTCTAACTAGAGACAAGCGGTCTTCCGAGTCAGCCCTCTTCCCAAGGTCCATCGGCGTCGTTTTTTCATCGGCCGCTTTTTCAACGTCGGTCTTAACTGTGATTGATCCAGCTTAAGTGCAAAGGAATGAGCTTGGCGAGATCATATCGGTCTAGAATCGTCTGCCTTGCTTTTTCCCGGATTGTCTCCATTTCGTCTTGATTATCAAGTGCTTCTTCAACCTGATGGACAAGCGCTTCCGCATCGAAAAAATCAACCAACAATCCGTTTTCATGATGTTGAATGACCTCTTTGACCGGTTGCGTATCCGATGCCACGAGCAAACAGCCCGTGGACATGGCTTCCAGCATCGACCAGGAGAGAACGAATGGCCTTGTCAGGTAAACATGGACACGGGAAGATCGTAAAACTTTCAAGTATTGGTCATAGGGCAATCTGCCCGTAAAATGGAGACGGGCTGAATCGAAAGAGTATTTTTCCAGCATAGCATGCTTATACGTTTTACCGTCGGGCAATTTCTTTCCGTAAGCGACTCGATCCTCGCCAACAATGACCACATGGCATTTTTTCCTTTTCTTTTGCAAAATCGACATGGCTTTCATAAATTGCGGAAATCCACGATAAGGCTCTAACCCCCGGCTAACGTACGTGACAATTTCTTCCGCATCCGATAAGTCCAAGTTTAACTCAGGCAAGACCAGTTTCTCCAACTTATTAGGCGAAAAAAACCGGGTATCCACTCCATCATGCAATACATGAATTTTATGATGATATTCTCGAGGAAATTGCGTTTTTTGCCAAAGTGTCGGACTCAAACCGGCATCACAGCTATACAAATCCGATAAAATCGGTGCATTTTTTATGCGAATTCGAAGCTGATCGTCAATCGTCAGCGTCTCCTCCGGATCAAATCCTACATCCGACCCTGCCGACCGATAAAACCATTCAAAATAGCAAAGGAGTTTGGATTTGGGAAAAATATCCTTCATCACTCTTGTCCAAATTAGGAGATAAAAAATAAGCGCATGTTGAGCCCTGATTTGCCATGTTGACTTTGCAAAGAGCAAACACAAACAAGGGAGGATTCAACGATGCAAAGATTTTGTAGCATATTCAGCCAGCTGTTACAATGATTTCCGCGGTTGGAATTTCAAAGCGCGGTGACGGCAACCAAGGCGGAGCGTCACATGCGAGGCTTTACCTGCTGGGGGCAGTTTGTGAGCATGCT